>JAGREA010000394.1 GCA_020446745.1 Rhodobacterales bacterium
GTGCAGGTGGCCATTCACACCGAAACCCTGAACGAAAGCGGCTTCGTGGAAAACACCATCGCCGCCTTCAAGGGCCGCACCATCCACGCCTTCCACACGGAAGGTGCCGGCGGCGGCCACGCGCCGGACATCATCAAGCTGTGCGGCCTGGCCAACGTGCTGCCGTCGTCCACCAACCCGACGCGGCCGTTCACGGTCAACACCATCGACGAGCACCTGGACATGCTGATGGTGTGCCACCACCTGGACCCGCGCATCCCCGAGGACGTGGCCTTCGCCGAAAGCCGCATCCGCCGCGAGACCATCGCCGCCGAGGACATGCTGCACGACCTGGGGGCCTTCTCCATCATCGCGTCCGACAGCCAGGCCATGGGCCGGGTGGGCGAGGTGATCATCCGCACCTGGCAGACCGCCGACAAGATGAAGAAGCAGTTCGGCGCCCTGGACGGCGACAGCGCCGAGAACGACAACATGCGGGTGCGCCGCTATGTGGCCAAGTACACCATCAACCCGGCCCTGGCCCACGGCATGGCCGACCAGATCGGCTCGGTGGCGGTGGGCAAGCTGGCCGACCTGGTGCTGTGGAAGCCCATGTTCTTCGGCGTCAAGCCCGACCTGGTGCTGAAGTGCGGCACCATCGCCGCCGCCGCCATGGGCGATCCCAACGCCTCGATCCCCACGCCGCAGCCGGTGCACTACCGCCCCATGTTCGGCGCCCACGGCCGGGCCGTCACCCACAGCGCCGTGCTGTTCGTGTCCCAGGCCGGGGTGGAGAACGACATCGCCCGCAAGTTCGGCCTGTCGAAACGCCTGATGCCGGTGAAGGGCTGCCGCACCGTGCGCAAGGCCGACATGGTGCTGAACGCCTACACCCCGGTCATGGAAGTGGACCCGGAAACCTACGAGGTGCGGGCCGACGGCCGCCTGCTGGTCTGCGAGCCGGCGGAAACGCTGGCCCTGGCCCAGCGGTACTTCCTGTTCTGAGGAGGAAAAACAGTCCATGCACAACGCCATGAAACGCGCCGTCGCGGTCCGCACCGCCGGCACCTGGACCCCGCCCCCCGAGGCCGGGACCATCACCCTGCCCTACGACCAGCGCCACCGCCGGCGCATCCGCATGGAGGACGACCGGGGCCTGCCGTTCCTGCTGGACCTGCCCAACGCGGTGCTGCTGGCCGACGGCGACGGCCTGGAGATGGAGGACGGCGGCGTGGTGATGGTGAAGGCCGCCCGCGAGCGGGTGGCCGACCTGCATTTCGACCGGGCCATGGACGCCATGCGCGTGGCCTGGCACGTGGGCAACCGGCACACCGCGGTGCAGGTCCTGTCGGACCGCACCCTGCGCATCGCCCACGATCACGTGCTGGTGGCCATGGCCGAGGGCCTGGGCGCCCGCGCCGAGGAGCTGGTGGCCCCCTTCCAGCCCGAGGGCGGCGCCTATGCCAGCGGCCATGGCCACGCCCATTCGCACGGGCACGGGCACGGGCATGGGCACGGGCATGAACAAGGACACGGGCACGGGCACACCCATGGACACTGACATCCATCTGATCCGCCTGATGACCTGGCTGTCGCCCAGCTTCCCCGTGGGCGCCTTCGCCTTTTCCCACGGCCTGGAGCACGCCGTGGACCGGGGCGACGTGACCGACGCCGACACGGTGATCCGCTGGGTGGAAGGCATCCTGGCCTTCGGCGCCGGGCGCACCGACGCGGCCCTGTTCCGCAACGCCCACGAGGCCGTCGGCGAGAACGACGAGGCCCGCCTGGCCCGCGCCGTGGAATGGGGCGCCACCCTGCGCCCCACGGCCGAACTGGCCCTGGAAAGCGCCGCCCAGGGCCGCGCCTTCCTGGATCAGATGACCCGCGCCTGGCCGGACCGCCGCCTGGATGCCTGGAAACAGGCCCTGGCGGCCACGGACCGCGAGGCCGCCTATCCCATTGCCGTGGGCGTGGCCTGCGCCCTGCGGCAGATTCCCCTGCGCCCGGCGCTCACCGCCTATCTGCACGCCTTCGCCGCCAACCTGGTGTCGGCCGTGGTGCGGCTGGTGCCCCTGGGGCAGACCGATGGCCAGCGTGCGCTCGCCGCCCTCGAGGCGGCGGTCGTGGCCTGTACCGACGCGGCCCTGCGACGCCGCGCCGACGATTACGGCGGTGCCGCGCTCACCGTCGACTGGCACTCCACGCAACACGAAACCCAATACACAAGGCTGTTTCGATCATGAACAATCTCCTACGAGTGGGTATCGGCGGTCCGGTCGGATCGGGCAAGACCGCCCTGCTGGAAAACCTGTGCCGGGTCATGCGCGAAAGCTATGACATCGCCGCCGTGACCAACGACATCTACACCCGCGAAGACGCCATGTTCCTGGTCCGCTCGGGGGTGCTGCCGCCCGAACGCATCGCCGGGGTGGAAACCGGCGGCTGCCCCCACACGGCCATCCGCGAGGACGCCTCCATGAACCTGGCGGCGGTGGCCGACCTGGCCGACACCTTCCCCGACCTGGAACTGGTGTTCGTTGAAAGCGGTGGCGACAACCTGTCGGCCACCTTCTCGCCGGAACTGGCCGACATCACGATCTATGTCATCGACGTGTCGGCGGGCGACAAGATCCCCCGCAAGGGCGGCCCCGGCATCACCCGGTCCGACCTGCTGGTGATCAACAAGATCGACCTGGCCCCCCTGGTGGGCGCCGACCTGGGGGTCATGGACCGCGACGCCCATCGCATGCGGGGCTACCGGCCCTTCGTGTTTTCCAACATGAAGACCGGCGAGGGCCTGGACGCCATCGTCGACTTCATCATCCGCACCGGGGGCCTGCGCCAGACGCGCCCGGCCGCGAAAATCGCCTGACCGACGGCGGCCCGCGCCGAAGCACCGGTGCCGGGCCGATTCGTTGGCACACCAACACCATCCCGACCTTCCGCGGCCGGCCCCCGGTGCCGCCCGGAACAACGGATGACGGCATCGACTTGGACTCGTTCCAGGAAATGTGGTAGCGCAGGTGATCCGCGCGCGGGGGGAGGCGGCGGCGCATCGGCCCCTTTTCCCGTGTCCGGGTCCGTTCCATCCGCGGGGGCCCGCGCCTTCGTTCCGTTCCGTTTCGTTTCGTTTCGTTCCAGCGCCCCCGTCGGTCCACCATGCCCAACCCCAGCGCCCGACTGATCAGGAGAAGCGGCATCCGGTCGGCCCACGACCTGATCCGCAACATCCTCAGTGGTTCGGTGCTGGGCATCGTCACCGTCACCTACAGCGTGTCCTTCGCCGCCCTGCTGTTTTCCGGTCCCCTGACCGACGGCCTGGGCTTCGGCGTGGCGGCCATGCTGGTATCGGCGGGCCTGACCGCCATCGTGTTGTCCATGGGCAGTTCCCTGCGCATGGTCACCGGCGGGCCCGACACCCCGGTGATGGCGGTGATGAGCGCCATGGCCCTGGGCATCTCCACGGCCTTCGCCGACGTGGCCACGCCCGACCAGATCGTGCAGATCGTGCTGTTCGCCGGGGTGTCCTGCACCCTGCTGACGGGCCTTATCCTGTATGCCATCGGGGCGCTTCGGGTGGGGGCCTGGATGCGCTTCATCCCCTACCCCGTGGTGGCCGGCTTCCTGGCGGCCTCGGGCTGGTTCCTGTGCGCCGGCGCCGTGGGCGTGGCCACGGGCATCCACTTCGACCTGGAAACGGCGTCCGTCGCCGCCTACCAGGACCGCTCCGGCCACCTGCTGGCCACCCTGGCCTTCTGCGGCGCCGTGCTGGTGGCCAACCGCCTGAGCGGCCATTACAGCGTGCTGCCCATCCTGATCATCGGCGGCAGCCTGCTGATCCACGCCGTGCTGGCCGCCCTGGGCATTTCCGCCGAGGCGGCCCGGGCCGACGGCTGGCTGCTGCCGGTCAGTCGCAGCGCCGTCCTGTGGCACCCCTGGACGGGCCTGGAATACGGCAGCCTGGACTGGCCCCTGCTGCTGACCCACATGGGCGAGGTGGGCGCGGTGATCGGCGTGACCGCCCTGACCATCCTGCTGAACGCCACGGGGCTGGAGGTGATGCAGGGCACCAACGCCGACCTGGACCGGGAATTCCGCACCAACGGCCTGATCAACGTGCTGGGCGGCCTGGCCGGCGGCATGGTGGGCAACCTGTCGCTGAACCGGTCGCTGATCCAGGTGCGGGCCGGGGCCACCAGCCCGGTCAGCGGCATCATCGCCGGCACGCTGTGCATGGTGCTGCTGGCCGCGGGCAACGGGGTGACCGGGCTGATCCCGTCGTCGGTGCTGGGCGGCCTGCTGCTCTACATGGGCATTTCCATCCTGCTGCGCTGGGTGGTGCGGGTGCGCCGCCGCCTGACCTGGACCGACTACGGCCTGGTGCTGGCCATCTTCGTGCTGATCGTGCAGCGCGGCTACCTGGAAGGGGCCGGCCTGGGCCTGGTCGCCGCCTGCCTGTTCTTCGCCTTCAACTACAGCCGCATCCGGGTGATCCGCCGCAGCCTGAACCGGGGCGAATACGGCAGCTACGTGGAACGGTCGTCCGAGGAACTGGCGGTGCTGTCGGAACAGGGCGACGCCATCCGCATCCTGTGGCTGCAGGGCTACCTGTTCTTCGGGTCGGCCAACGCCATGCTGCAGGGCATCCGGGAAATGGTGCTGACCAACGCCGGGGTGCCCGTGCGCTGGCTGGTGCTGGACTTCCGCCACGTGTCGGGCATCGACTGTTCGGCCACCTACAGCTTCACCCGGCTGCGCCAGTTCGCCGCCCAGCACGGCGTGCGCCTGGCCTTCAGCAGCCTGTCCCTTTCCGTGCTGCGGGGCCTGGACAACGACATGTTCTCCAGCACCATGCCCGATTCCCGGGGCGGCCCCGTGTGCCGCCAGTTCCCCAACCTGGACGCCGCCCTGGAAGCCTGCGAGGAGGACATCCTGGCCCGCGGCGGGGCCCTGCAGCGGCCCGACCAGAACTTCCAGGGCTGGCTGGAAAGGCACCTGGGCGGGCCGGAATCGACACGGGTGCTGATGTCCTACCTGAACCGCATCAAGTTGGCCTCGGGCGAGGCGCTGTACAAGCAGGGCTCGCCGTCGGACACCATCGACATGGTGGCCTCGGGCCGGGTCAGCGTGCTGCTGAACCTGGGCGGCAAGGCGCCGGTGCGCCTGCGCAGCATGACCGACCACACGGTGCTGGGGGAAATGGGCTTCTATCGCCAGGCCATCCGCGCCGCCGACGTGGTGGCCGACCAGGAAACGGTGGTCTATCGCCTGCACCGCGACGCCTACGAACGCCTGTCGCGCGAGGCGCCGGACACCTGCCAGGCGTTCCAGTCCATGATCATCCACGTGCTGTCCGAACGCCTGAGCTTCGCCAACAACGAGATCGTGGCCCTGCAGAAGTAGCCGCGGGACGCTACAGCCGTTCCAGCACCTTCAGCGCCGGGTCCAGGATCTGCGGATCGAAGTAGGTGCCGCGCATTTCCCGCATGATTTCCAGGGTCCGCCACTTCTTCAGGGCCGACCGGTAGGGCCGGTGGCTGGACATGGCCTCGTAGTTGTCGGCAATGGCGACGATGCGGGCCTCCAGGCAGATGTCGTCGCCGGCCAGGCCGTAGGGATATCCCTGGCCGTCGAACCGTTCGTGGTGCTGCACGATGATCTTCTCGATGGGCCAGGGAAACTGGATGTCGGCGACGATGGACCCGCCGATTTCCGGATGCTGCTTGACCAGCGAGAACTGCTGTTCCGACAGGCGCCCCGGAAAGGTCAGGATCTCGGCCGGGATGCCCAGCTTGCCACAGTCGTGGATCAGGGCCCCCATTTCGATGCCGCACAGGTCCATGTCCGACAGGCCCAGGTCCTGGCCGATGGCCACGGCGATGTCGGCCACGCCCCGCTGGTGGCCGGCCGTGTAGGGATCGCGGATCTCGATGGCCCGGGACAGGGCCGACACCAGCTTCATCAGGTTGACCTGGATCTGCTCGCGGGTCGCCATCAACTGGGACTGTTCCGACGACAGCAGGGTTTCCAGCTTCTGCAGCTTGGCGTCGCGGCCGTTGATGATGCGCCGGGTCTTGTCCAACTGGGCCTGGATGGTGGACAGCATCAGATCGAAGTCGATGGGCTTGGTGATGTAGTCGTCGGCGCCGTTGCCCTTGCCGGCGATGATGTCGGACCGGTCGGCGAAGGCGGTCATGAAGATGAAGGTCATGTCCTGGGTCTGATCGGGGGTGGACCGCACCTGGCGCAGGACTTCCCAGCCGTCCATCACCGGCATCTGGATGTCGCACAGGACGACGTCGGGCCGGGAATCGAAGATCAGCCGCAGGCCCCGGTCGCCGTCGGGCGCCTCCAGGGTCTCGTAGCCGGCTTCCCGCAGTTCCAGCAGGATGTCCCGCCGCAGGAGGTCCTCGTCCTCGATGCACAGCACAACCGTCACGTCGCTTTCCTTCCTTCGGCTAGTCGGGGAAATCCACGTCCCGACCGAACATCAAGTCCACCGAATGGCGCAGGGCCACCTGGATCTTCGACCAGGTGGTCACGCCCGAGCAGTAGGAGTGGGCGCCCGAGGCCTTGGCCAGGGCTGCCAGCCGCTCGAATTCCCGGCCCAGCGAGGCCGGCTCCAGGCGCAGGTGGCTGGCCTTCAGGCCCATGCCCAGGAAGCCGACGCCGGTCCAGGGGTCATAGGCCCCCAGGGGGAACGTGAAACGCAGCGCCAGGCCGCCGCAGCGGGGCCGCAGGGTGCGCAGGGTATCTTCCACCTGGGGCCGGTAGGCATCGGGCAGCAGGCCGCGGATCTCGATGATCAGGCGCTGGCGCGGCAGCCCGTCGGCCAGGCCCTTCAGGGCCGCCAACACCGTGTCGCCGCCCTTCGCCTGCAGGCTGGTCCAGTGCACCGGCAGCACCAGGACGCCGGTGTCGGAGTCCCGCACCGCGGGGGGCAGCGCCGCTTCGGCGTGGCGCAGCAGGTGCAGGTCCAGGTCCACCAGCGCCGGGTTCATGATCCCGCCCTGCAGGATGTCGGACCCGTAGAAGGTGCCGTATTCCTGCTGCTGCAGGTATTCGGCCACATAGCCCACCCTTCTGCGCTTGCGCACGTTCCAGATGTCGATCCACTGCACCGTGGTCGCCGGCCCCGTTCGGCCGCCATCGGCGGGGGTGGAACCCGCTTCGCCCCGGGGCACCATGGCAACCCCCTCGCCGTCCCCGCCGCCCACGGCCACCGGGCCGGTGGCCGTGCCGGGGGCCGTCATCAGCACGAACTCCTTGGACTTCACCGCCTCCGACCCCAGGATGTGGGCCGTGATCTCGTCGGCGATCCGGTTGGTGCGGACGATGGCCTCGGTCTCGGTGAACCCGGGGAACAGCAGCACATAGCCGCAGGGGCCATAGCGGGAATAGGACTGGTCCGGCCCCAGCATGTCGCGCAGGGTGCTTTCGGCCATGGTCAGGATCTTGCGGCGCATGCGGTCCCAGTCGGCGCCCAGGCGTTCCTTGATGGGTTCCAGGTTCAGCACCTGCACCTTGCCGGCGGAAAACAGCGACTTGCTCTGGCGGCTGCCTTCCAGGCGGATGCCCGTGTCGCCGGCCGCGGCAAGATCGTCCTCCATCTTCTTCTTGGTCGCCTGGTAGACGCGGATCAGTTCCTGCTGCTTCTTTTCCGCCATGCGCGTGGTCTGGCGCAGGTGGGCCGCCACCTTGACCAGCAGGGTGTCGTAATCGATGGGCTTGACGATGTAGTCGTCGGCGCCCAGGGACAGGCCCCTCATCACCTGCTCGCGCTCGGCCAGGGCCGACAGGAACAGGAACGGCGTGTCATCCAGGTGGCGCAGGTTCTCGCGCACCTCGCGCAGCACGCCGAAGCCGTCCACCTCGGGCATCATGATGTCGCACAGCACCAGGTCGACCGCGTCGGTCCGCAGGATGTCCAGGCCCTCGGCGCCGTTGGCGGCGGCGCGCACCTCATAGCCGGCATCCCGAAGTTCCTCGGTAATGTCCCGCAGAAGCGGCGCTTCATCTTCGATACACAGGACCGTGGGCATGGCGGGGCCTACCTGGGAAGCGTCAGGACGAAGCGGCTGCCTTCGCCCGTTTTGCTTGTCACGGTGATGTCGCCGCTATGCATGGCCGCCAGGCGCCTGGACAGGTAGAGGCCGATTCCGCTGCCCGGCGACCCGGCCGAGGTGGAGGCCCGGAAAAACCGGGTGAACACGCGCGACAGTTCGTTTTCGGGAATGCCCCGGCCGTGGTCCCGCACGGCCACGTGGACCCGTTCGTCGTCCGCCGTGACCGACACCAGGATCTCGGTTTCCGGTGCCGAATACTTGATGGCGTTGGACAGCAGGTTGGACAGGATGATGGCCAGCAGCCGGCTGTCGCCCAGCAGGGGCACGGGATCGTCGGGCACCGCCAGGGTGATGCGCCGGCCGGGCGTGACCAGCAGGTGCGTGTTGCAGGTTTCCCGCACCACGGCCGTCATGTCCACGGTCCGCGGCTCGAACTTGATCTTGCCGGCGTCCAGCCGCGACAGGCTGAGCACGCTTTCCATCAGCTCGCTCAGGTGCTTGACCATTTGGCGCACCTCGCCCATGCGGGCCAGCACGTCGTCGCGCGCGAACCGGTCGGGCCGGCGCAGGATGCGCTGGGCGCTGCTGTCGATCACCGCCAGGGGGGTGCGGAATTCGTGGGACACCAGGGCGATGAATTCCCGCTGCAGCTCGTTGATGGTGCGTTCGTTCTGCAGCGCCTGTTCCACCTCGGTGCGCTCGGTGATGTCCTCGCCGTGGGACACGAAGTGGGTGATATGCCCGTCGGCGTCCTGGATGGGCGACACGCTGACCAGTTCCCAATAGGCCCGCCCGCGGGCATCGGTGTTGCGGAAGGTGCCTTTCCACACCCGGCCGGCCCGCAGGGTGGCCCACATCTTGTCGAAGGTGCCCGGATCGGTGTCCCACCGCAGGACCGAGCGGACATCGCGGCCCACCAGGTCGGCGGCGGCGCGCCCCGTCAGGCGCTCGAAGGCCGGGTTGGCGTATTCCACCCGCAGGTCCGTGTTGAACACCAGGATCAGCGCGGCGCTCTGCTCCAGGGCCGCCGACAGGGTGCGGACGCGCTCGATGGCCCGCCGGGTCTTCCGTTCGGCCCGCAGGCGGCCCATCATCCGCCACAGGTAGCTGGCGATCACCGACAGCGAGCGGCCGTCCTCGGGCTCGTACAGGCCCCGCTTGTTGGCCACGCCCAGGAAGGCCCGCACCCGGCCCTTTTCCACCACCGGCACCGACATCCACCGGTCCACCGCCGCCCGGCCACACAGGGGGTGGTCCGTCGGCCCGGCTCCCGGCCCGTCGTTGAGGATCACCACCTGCCCTTGGGACACGGCCGACAGCCAGGGGGCGGCGCCCTCCACCGGCCACGGCCCGCCCTCGTCGGCCAGGTCGGGGCAGGATTCGCGGCAGCGGGCCGACAGGGTGGAGCGCCGCACGGTGGTGCCGTCTTCGGACACCACGTACAGGGCCGACAGGGTGCTGCCCGAAATGGTCTCGCACCAGGCCAGGGCGCGTTCCAGGGTGGCCGCCTCGTCGCCCGTGCCGACCTGTTCGGCGATGTCCCGCAGGGCCCGGGTGCTGTTGAAGGCCGTTTCCTTTTCCGTCACGTCCTGCACCGTGCCCAGCACGCGCTCGGGCTTGCCCCCGGCGCCGGTGATCACCTCGCCACGCACCTGGATCCGGCGTTCCAGGCCGTCACCGCGAATGATGCGGCTGTCGAAGGCGAACCGGTCGCCGCCAGCGGCGGCCTGACGGATGCGGGCGTCCACGGCCGGGCGTTCGTCGGGATGGGCGAAGGTCAGGATCTCTTCCAGGGTGTGGCCCAGGTCGGCGGGCGGAATACCCAGGATGCGGGGGACCTCCGCCGACCAGATGATGTTGCCCGTCTGCAGGTTCCAGTCCAGGTTGCCGAACCGGGCGATGCGCTCGGCCATGGCCAGGCGGTCCTGCATGCCCTGGCGGGCCAGTTCCACTTCCTTGCGGTGGGTCACGTCGACGCGGAACCCGGACATGCGGCGGGCCCGGCCCCGGCTGTCCCGTTCCACCACCTTGCCCCGATCGATGACCCAGATCCAATGGCCGGCCCCGTGGCGCACCCGCATTTCGCACTGGAACGACGCGGTTTCGCCCCACAGGTGGGCCCGCACGTCCGTTCGGACCCGTTCCAGGTCGTCGGGGTGGATCAGATTCACCAGGGTGGCCAGGGTGGCCGGCCGCAGGTCGTCGCCTTTGGCGCCGACGATTTCGGCCCACCGGTCGTTGATGGTCAGGGCCCCGGTGCGCAGGTCCCATTCCCACATGCCGGCGCCGGCGCCGGAAATGATGTCCTGGGCCCGGCGCTCGCTTTCCTCCAGGGCGGCCAGGGTGCGTTCCCGCTGCAGGGTCTGCCACAGGTTGTGGGCGAACAGGTGGGCGGTGGTCTGGTCGATCTCGTCATAGGGTCGATGCTTGTCGGCCACGCACAGGGTCAGCGACGGGCCGTTGTCACCGCCCACGGCGGCGTCGATGGACCGCGCCACGCCGGCATCCCCCTCGACCCCCGTGCCCAGGTCCGTGAAGGGGTTCGCGTGACCGTCCAATGGCACGTCGCGGGCCAGTTCCCGGTCATCCTGCAAGGTGACCTGGCGCCAGCCGTCGCGGGACGGACTGATGGCCCGGACCCAGCCCCGTTCGCTGCCCGTCAGGTCCATCACGGCGCGCAGCCAGGCCACCATGGTCTGGCGTTCGGTCATCTCCGTGGCGGCGTTCTGCAGCGATACCAGGACGGCCGTGCGCCGGGATTCCCGCCGCTCCTGGTCCTCCAGGCGGCGCTGGCGGGTGACATCCACGCCGGCACAGAAGGTCCCCAGGACCCGGCGGTCCAGGCCGCGCACCACCGTATTGCGCCAGGCCACGGTCAGCCGCCCGCCGTCGCGGGTGACGACCTCGTTCTCGAACGGGTCCAGCAGGTCGGAATCCCGGTCGATCAGGTCCTGCTGATAGCGCTTCAGATCGCGTCGCACGTCCGTCGGCAGGCAGGTGTCGAACCAGTTCCGGCCCACCAGATCGTCCGGTTCGTATCCCAGCAGCTGGGCTCCGGCCCGGTTGATGCTGCGGACGTCCCCCTCGGTGTCCAGGACCAGCAGGCACACATCCAGGGCATCGACGAATGCCGGCAGGGCGTCAATGCCGGCGGCCCGCCAGTCGGCGTCTCCGGCCGGCGCGGGCGAGGCCGGAATACGACCGCCGACGGGCTCGGGCGCCAGGGCGGTCAGGCCAGACGCAACGGTTTCCCGTCGCCTGCCCTGGCCGGCCACGCGCCGAGACCGAGTCCCGATTGGTTTTGCGCCCATGCCCTAAGGCTCCAGGTTCAAACCAAACCTCGATCTCCCCCGCAACGTCGGATAGTCACGTCCCCAGGTTGCAGGACCGGGCCCAGGGAATTGTTCCCGTTGTGGGCCGGTCCGCCGGCCCGTGGACCCGTCCGGTCATTCATGCACCGGACCCGCAAGGGTTTCGCCAAATAGGCGTCGGCCCCAAAGGTCCGCGCCAGCCGAAAACCCAACCATAACTATCTCATATGTATCCATATCATTCAATGTTGGGCCACCGGCAGGATCACCGGGCTGACCCTGAATTCGGCCCCGTGTCGCGCCGAAAACGGCCCCTGGCACGGGGTCGACACGGCGCCGGGCTTTCCCGTTTTGCAGGAAATACGCCACCGGAGCGGCGAATCGGTCCGTCAGTCCCCGGGACCGGGCACGGGGCGGGGCGGCGGGCCGTCGTAGGTCCAGGTATGGCGGCGCGGGATGGGGCCCTTGTTGCGGCCGCCCTGCTGGCTCTGCTCCCAGGCGTAGGCCAGGATGCCCACCGACCGCGACAGGCAGAACAGCCCCCGGGCCAGGGGTGCCGGGAAGCCCAGCTCGGCATAGATCACCGCCGTGGCGCCATCGATGTTCATGGGGATGACGCGGCCCTTGCGCCGTGCCAGGTCCGCCTCGACGCCTCGGCGGATGGCGGCGAAGCGCCCCGACACGGCGCCCTTGGCGGCGGCTTCGTCCACCATCTCCAGCAGGCGCGGTGCCCGGGGGTCCACGGGGTGGAAGCGGTGGCCGAAGCCGGGCAGGAACTTGCCCCGGGTGGCCATGAAGTCGTCGATCTCGGCGGCCACGGCGGCTTCCAGGTCGGCGCCCCCGTCCTGGCGGGCGGCGATGGCGCCGTAAAGCTCCACCGCCTGCTCGCCGGCCCCGCCGTGCACGTCGCCCAGCACGTTGACGGCCGAGGCCATGGCGTTGTTCAGGTCCACGCCGCAGGTGACGGCCATGCGAGCGATGGCGATGGAGGGCGCCTGGGGCCCGTGGTCCACGGCCGACATCAGGGCCGTGTCCAGCAGCGCCGCCTGGTCGGCCGAGGGCAGTTCGCCCCGGGTCATCAGCCAGATCATCTGGGCGAAGGTGACGTTGCCGATCAGGTCTTCGATGGCATAGCCGCGATAGCGGATCACCCCCGGTTCCATCTCGATGATCCCGGTGCGCCACCAGTCCCGGGCTTCCCGCCCGGCATCCACCTCGGATTCGCTCATAGGGCCCCCTCCGCTTTCAGGTCTTCGATCTCGCCGGGCGTGAACCCGGCCTCGGCCAGGATCTCGTCGGTATGGGCGCCCAGTTCCGGCGGCGGGCGGTCCGTTTCCGGGGCCGCGCCGTCCAGCTTGAAGCCCGGCCGGGCCAGGCGCACGTCGCGGCCCACGCCGGGCACGTCGGTGAAGGTGCCAATCAGCCCCCGGTCGGCGATCTGGGGATGGGCCAGGGCCTCGGGCACGGTCAGTACCCGGCCGGCCGGCACCCCGGCGGCGTTCAATTCGCGGCGCCACTCGGCGGCGCCCCTGGCGGCCAGGGCCTCCTCCAGCACCGCCGTCAGGGCGGCCCGGTTGTCCAGGCGGGCCTGGCGCTGGGCGAAGCGGGGATCGTCGATCAACTCCGGCCGGCCGATGACCCGGCACACGGCCTCGAACTGCTCCTGCTTGTTGGCGGCGATGTTGATGGGCCCGTCGCCGGTGCGGAAGGTGCCCGACGGGCTGGCCGTGAAGTTGGCGTTGCCCATGGGTACCGGCGCCTTGCCGGCCACCAGGTAGTTGGACACCACCCAGCCCATGGTGGCGATCACCGATTCCAGCATGGACACGTCGATGAAGCAGCCCCCCTGCCCGTCCCCGCCGCGGTTGGCCAGGGCCGAGGCCACGGCGAAGGCCGCCGTCATGCCGCCGATGGTGTCGGCCACCGGATAGCCCACCCGCAGGGGCGCCGTGTCGGCGTCGCCGGTGATGGCCATGACCCCCGACATGCCCTGGACGATCTGGTCATAGGCCGGCAGGTCGCGCAGCGGCCCGTCCTGGCCGAAGCCCGAAATGGCGCAATAGATCAGGCCCGGGTTCTCTTCCTTCAGGATCTCGTAGCCCAGGCCCAGGCGGTCCATGACCCCGGGCCGGAAGTTTTCCACCACCACGTCGGCGCCGCGCACCAGGCGCCGGAACACGGCCTTGCCCTTGGCGTGCTTCAGGTTGACGGTGACGGACCGCTTGCCGCTGTTCTGGGCCAGGAACGACACCCCCATGAGGGCCCGGTTCAGGTCCGGGTCGGCGCCCAGCTGGCGGGCCAGGTCGCCGCTGCCCGGCACCTCCACCTTCACCACGTCGGCGCCCATGTGGGCCAGTTGGTGGCAGCAGAAGGGACCGGCCAGGACGTTGGTCAGGTCCAGGACGCGCACGCCCGCGAGTGGTTTCATGGAGCGGTTCCTTGCAGGGGGGTCGAGGGAGTACGGGCGGTGAAGGGGTTGTCCAGGGAGCCGTCGGCGGCCCGCGCCATCAACAGGGATTCGAAGCTGTCCACCAGCCGCGACTTGGGGCGCAGGCGCGGCCGGATGGTCCAGATGGTGATCTGCAGGCCCGTTTCCAGGGGGCGGAACACCACCCCCTCGCGCCGGTGCTGGGTGGCCGAAACGTGGCTTACCAGGGCCAGGCCCAGGCCCCGGGACACCAGGTTCAGGGCCACGTCGGGCAACGAGCATTCGCAGCGGTCGCGGGGTTCCACGCCATAGTGGGCGAAGTAGTCGGCGATGCGCTCCCGGGAATGGTCCAGGCTGCTGGTGGTGATGAAGTTCTGCTGGTGGTAGTCGACCACCCGGATCGTCTCGCGGGCCGCCAGGGGGTGGCTGGCCGGCACGGCGGCCACCATGTCCAGGTCCGCCAGCTTGCGGCATTCCACCAGGGGGTCGTCCATGGTCAGCATGCCCACGGCCAGGTCGATCTGCCGTTCGGCCACCAGCTCGATGAGCTTGCGCGAGCTGCGGGTGTGCAGGCTGGTGTAGACCTCGGGATACTTCTCCATGAAGTCCGCCAGCACGGTGGGCAGCCAGCGCCACGACAGCAGCGGCAGGGCGCCGAGCGTGAGGCTGCCGTGGTGCATATCGCGGATGCGCCGGGTCAGGGAATCGAACCGGCGCATGCTGACCAGGGTGGTTTCCGCCTGCTCGGCGATCAGCCGCCCCTCGGCCGTGGCGTGCAGGCGCCCGTTGATGCGCTCGAACAACTGGAAGCCGAACCGCTCCTCGATCTTCTTCAGCATCTTCGAGGCGTTGGGCTGGGTCATGTGCAGGGCCCGGGCGGCGTCGGACACCGACCCATAGCTGATCACATGGTTCAAAAGCTCAAGTTCCTTGCGCTTCATGGCTCATAACCAAACGGCATGATTCAATGTAATAACGCCATTAGCAGAATATGCGCGAGTTGGCTATCGTGTTCAAAGTGCGGACAACTCAACACCGCTTTTCCAACACCAAGGTTGCCGCGCGTCCATCCCTGGGGAGGTTATTCATGATCAAGCACAAAGCTCTTGGCCGTCGCGCGTTCCTGCAGCAGTCGGCCGCCGTCGGGGCCCTGGCCGCCGCCGGTTCCTTCGCCGCCGGGCCGGCCCGCGCCGCCGGCAAGCCCGTCGAGTCCATGTCGATTCTGACGGCCAACGCCAGCTTCGACCCGGTGCGCCCGGAAATGGGCCGCCTGATCGCCCGCGCCGCCAAGGGCATCGGCTGGGACGTCAAGCTGGCCGCCGAGGACTACAACATGGGCATCGGCAAGGTGTTCAAGGAGCAGGACTTTGACATGTTCATCGTCCGCTGGACCGGCCGCGCCAACCGCATCGACCCGGAAACCTTCATCAGCATGATGCACCAGAAGGACGGGGCCTATAACAAGTGGGGCTACGACAACCCGAAGATCAACGAACTGGCCGAGGCCCAGCAGGTGGAGATGGTGGCCGAGAAGCGCCAGGCCCTGGTCAAGGAAGCCCAGCAGGTGATCTTCGACGACACGGCCCGCAGCCCCATCGTCTATCCCAGCATGACCAACGCCTACCGCGAGGACCGGCTGGACGGCCTGGTGCCCATGCTGGGCGAGGGCATCGGCAGCTTCTGGTCGGACATCAACGTCAGCGTCAAGAAGGGCGACGGCTACGTGCGCACGGGCCAGACCTCGGCGCTGAAGAACCTGAACCCGGTCTCCGCCACGGACTCCAACGAGTTCAAGGAACTGCGGATGATCTACGACCGCCTGGTGCAGGTGGCGCCCGACGGCTCGGTCAAGCCCTGGGCCGCCAAGTCCATCACCATCGTCGATCCCACCACGGTGGACATCGTGCTGCGCGAGGGCATGAAGTTCCACGACGGCATGCCGGTGACCATCGAGGACGTGAAGTTCACCTTCGAGTATCACAAGAAGTGGAAGGCGCCGTTCTTCATCAACTCGCTGGAAAAGTTCGAGTCCGTGGAGGTGACGGGCGCCAACACCCTGCGCATCAAGCTGTCGGCGCCCCACGCGCCGCTGATGATCAACTTCTTCTGCTCCATCTTCCTGCTGCCCAAGCACATCTGGCAGGACATTCCCGACAAGGCCAAGGTGGACGACGTGCTGAACTTCGCCAACGAAAAGCCCGTTGGCAGCGGCCCGTTCAAGTTCGACTACTGGGACCGGGGCAAGGAACTGAAGGTGAGCGCCAACCCCGACCACTTCAGCGCGCCCAAGTGCGCCGGCATCATCCGCATCACCTATGGCAGCCACGACGCCATGGCGGCGGCCATCGAGGC
Source organism: Rhodobacterales bacterium (assembly GCA_020446745.1). Taxonomy (GTDB): domain Bacteria; phylum Pseudomonadota; class Alphaproteobacteria; order Rhodospirillales; family JACKKN01; genus JAGREA01. The sequence goes on from JAGREA010000394.1 coordinate 16,137, forward strand.
CGGCGAGTGCGACCGCACCCGCTATATCCTGAAGCCGGCCCTGGTGCAGGACCTGGACAAGCTGCCGGGCGTGGTGGGCAAGGGCTATCCCAGCCACGGGTTCTATGACCTGAGCTACAACCACCGCCGCGGCCCGCTGGCCGATCGGGCCTTCCGCATGGCCATGGACCTGGTGATCCCCCGCGACGTGATCCGCCAGGTGGTCATGTCGGGCTTCGCCGAGAACGGCGGGTCGGTGATCGCCCCGGCCAACAAGTTCTGGCACAACGACGCCGTGGCCTCGCGACGCACCAACGTGAAGAAGGCGCGCGAGATCCTGGCCGCCGCCGGCTACACGTGGGACGGCGACGGCAAGATCCACTACCCCGGCTAGCGCCGCCGCGCCGCAAACCCGAGACCGTCCGGCGGTGGCCCCGCCCCGCCGGACGGCCCGCACCGCCCCCCTTCAGGCTGGTATCCGCCATGCTCGACTATGTCCTGCGCCGACTGGTCTACACGCTGATCACGGTGTTCGCCGTGGCCAGCATCCTGTTCGTGCTGTTCCGCATGCTGCCCGGCGAACCGACGCTGCAGGTCATCAGCCCGGCCATGGACCCGGCGGTGCAGGAGCGCATGAAGGAAGCCTTCGGCCTGAACCAGCCCGTGGGCCTGCAGTACCTGATCTACCTGAAGAACCTGGTGACCCTGGAATGGGGCCGGTCCTTCGTGTCGGCCCAGGAGGTGACGGACATCCTGTCCTACCGCTTCTGGAACACCATCCTGCTGATGGCCGCCGGCATGTGCCTGACCCTGGTGCTGGGCATCGGCATGGGCATCATCATGGCCTGGAAGCGCAACAGCCCGGTGGACGTGGGCGGCACCATCGTCGGCCTGGTGTTCCAGGCGGCGCCGCCGTTCATCACCGGCCTGCTGCTGCTCATGGTCCTCAGCTACCGCCTGGGCCTGTTCCCCACGGGGGGCATGTACCCGCCCGGGGCCAGGCCCGATGGCCTGCTGGACCTGCTGCTGATGCCCGAATTCTGGCACCGCATCGTGCTGCCCACCCTGACCGTCGGCATGTACTACATCTCCACCCCCATGCTGATCATGCGCGACAGCATGCTGGAGGTCCTGGGCAGCGACTTCATCGAGCTGGCCCGGGCCAAGGGCCTGAAGCCCCGGGTGGTGATGTTCCGGCACGCGGCCCGCAACGCGCTGCTGGGGGTGGTGACCATCGCCGGCATCATGGTGGGCTTCGCCGTGGGTGGCCAGGTGGTGGTGGAATCCCTGTTCTCGTGGCCCGGCATGGGCCAGCTGATGGTGGAATCCGCCGCGTCCCACGACTACCCGGTGGCCCAGGGCACGTTCCTGATGCTGGCCATCCTGGTGATCAGCCTGAATTTCCTCACCGACATCCTCTACAGCTACCTGGATCCGCGCATCAAGATCACCGCCAAGGGAATGAACTGATGGCCGCCGACCTGACCGTGAAAAGCGCCGCCTACTGGCCCATCCGGGTGCCGCTGGCCGAGCCCTACCACCTGTCCGCCGTGTACGGCACCCTGACCCACAGCCAGGCCGTGATCCTGCGCCTGGAACTGGCCGACGGCACCGTCGGCTGGGGCGAGGCCGACCCGGGCGGCAAGAAGTTCGACGGCTACACCCTGGAAAGCACCTGCCAGGCCCTGGACGGCCTGCTGCCGGGCCTGATCGGCCAGGACGTGGCCGACTGGGTGGACCAGAAGCGCGGCCGGGCCCGCACCGGCGCCGCCGCGGCGGCCATGGACGTGGCCTGCCACGACGCCCTGGGCCGGGCCACGGGCCGGCCCGTGTGGCAGCTTCTGGGAACCCGCCGGCGCCCGGCGGTGGAGTCCCTGTGGCCCACCTCCAGCGGCACGGCCGAGCAGGACATGGCCACCATCAACCGCGCCCATGCCCAGGGCTACCGCACCTATATGCTGAAGATGGGCGACCGGCCCATCGATGACGAGATCGTGCGCACCCGCGCGGTGCTGGACGCCCTGCCCGCCGGCACCCAGCTGATGGTGGACGCCAACCAGGGCTGGACCCGCGAGCAGGCCCAGGCCTACGTGGCCGCCTGCGACACCCTGCCCCTGGTGCTGGTGGAACAGCCCCTGCCGGCCGACGACCTGGAAGGCCTGAAGGACCTGCGCACGCGCACCCGCCTGCCCATCTCGGTGGACGAGGCCATCCTGCGGCCCGACCAGGTGGCCGACATCATCGCCGCCGACGCGGCCGACGTGTTCTCCATCAAGATCTCCAAGAACGGCGGGCTGGCCAACAGCCAGGCCATCGCCGACATGGTGGAGGCCGCCGGCAAGCGCATCCTGATGAACAGCATGATTGAGCTGGGCATCACCCAGGCGGCGTCGCTGCACCTGGGCTGCACCATCGCCGGGCTGGTGCCCTGCGGCCATGCCTACATGTCCACCCGGCGCATGGCCGACGACATCGCCGACTTTTCCGACTGGGTGTACGACGGCGCCGCCCACCTGCCCGATGGGGAACCGGGCCTGGGCGTGAAAGTGTCCCTGGACAAGATCGAGCAGTATTGCGTGGGGGAGCGCCATGGTTTCTAGCCACCTGAAGCGGCGCCTGAAGTACCTGCGGCTGGCCCTGGTCGAACACTACCGCATCATCAACGCCAACCCGCTGAGCCGGTTCGGCTTCTGGGTGATCGTGGTGTTCACCCTGGTGGCCCTGTTCGCGCCGCTGATCGCGCCCTACGACCCGTGGGAAATGGTGTACGACAGCGAGGGCAACTTCGCCGCCCTGCAGCCGCCGTCGTGGGAATTCCCCATGGGCACCACGCACCTGGGCTATGACCTGTTCTCGCAGCTGGTGCTGGCCACCCGCACGACCCTGCTGATCGGCGCCACCTCGGGCCTGATCTCGATCATCATCGGGGCCAACATCGGGCTCATCGCCGGCTACTACGGCGGCAAGCTGGACGAGGTGCTGATGCGCCTGACGGACATCCTGTACGGCATGCCCTTCCTGCCCTTCATCATCGTCCTGATCGCCCTGTTCGGCCGCAAGCTGGAATTCGTGATCCTGGCCATCGTGCTGATCATCTGGCGCACCTCGGCCCGCGTCATCCGGGCCCAGACCATCTCCATCAAGCAGCGCCAGTTCATCGCCATGGCCAAGGCCCGGGGCGCCAGCGACTTCCGCATCATCTACAAGCACATCCTGCCCAACGTGCTGCCGCTGCTGCTGCTCTACGCCGCCTTCAACATCGCCTGGTCGATCATCACCGAGGCCAGCGCCAGCTTCCTGGGCTTCGGCGACGGCGAGACCATTTCCTGGGGCGGCATGCTCTACGAGCTGTGGCTTTCCGGCAAGACGCGGGTGGCCTGGTGGTGGTTCGCCTCGCCGTCGGTGTGCATCATCCTGCTGGTCACCTCGCTGGTGTTCGTCAGCCGCGCCTACGAGGAAGTGGCCAACCCCCGGCTGCGGAAGCGATAGCGCCATGGCCGCCACCACCGAACCCGTGCTGTCCATCCGCAACCTGGGGGTCGCCTACGAAACCTCCCAGGGGCCGGTGCACGCCGTGTCCGACGTGTCGTTCGACGTGGGCGCCGACGAGGTGTTCGGCATCGCCGGTGAATCCGGCTGCGGCAAGTCGACGCTGATCCGGTCCCTGCTGCGCCTGCTGCCCAACAACGGCACCATGACGGCCGAGCGCTGCACCTACAAGGGCCGCGACCTGATGGCCATGTCCGACGAGGCCTTCCGGTCCACCATCCAGTGGCAGGAAATCTCGCTGGTGCCGCAAAGCGCCATGGCCTCGTTCAACCCCGTGTACCGGGTGGGCGACCAGATCATCGAATCCATGCGCGCCCACCGCCGCATGGGCCGGGCCGAGGCCTGGGAGCGGGCCGCCGGCCTGTTCGACGTGGTGGGCCTGCAGGCCGACCTGCTGCGCAACTATCCCCACGAGTTTTCCGGCGGCATGCGCCAGCGGGCCATGATCGCCATGGCCCTGTCCCTGGACCCGGGCCTGATCATCATGGACGAGCCGACCACGGGCCTGGACGTGCTGGTGCAGGAACGCATCCTGCGGCGCATCCGCGAGATCCGCGCCGAGATCCACAGCGCCATCATCCTGATCACCCACGACATCGCCGTGATCGCCGAGATGAGCGACCGCATCGCCATCATGTACGGCGGCGAGATCATGGAGCTGGCGCCCTCGGTGGACCTGTTCGAGAACCCCCACCACCCCTACACCCTGGGCCTGGAGAACGCCTTCCCGTCCATCCGCAACGTGGGCAAGGACCTGATCTCGATCCCCGGATCGCCGCCGACCCTGGTGGGGCCGGTGGAAAGCTGCCCCTTCGAGCCCCGCTGCCCGTTCCGCATCGACGGCTGCGCCGCCGCCAACCCCGCCGTGGTGGACGTGGGCGACGGCCACCAGGTGCGCTGCCTGCAGACCGGCGACGTGGCCCGCATGCGCACCCTGGCCCGGGAGAAGTCCACATGGCGATCCTAGAGCTTGAACGCCTGTCCCGGCACTTCGAGGTGCGCCCCGGCTTCGTGGACCGGGTGGTCCGCCGCAAGCCGTCCAGCTACATCAAGGCCGTCGAGGCCCTGAACCTGACCGTGGGCCACAACGAGATCCTGGGCATCGCCGGGGAATCCGGGTGCGGCAAGTCCACCACCTGCACCATGGTGGCCGGTTTGTTGGCGCCCACGGGGGGCGACATCCGCTATAAGGGGGACTCGGTGCTGGACCTGAAGGGCGCCGGATTGATGGAGTACCGGCGTCGCGTGCAGATGATCTTCCAGGACCCCTACGAGTCCCTGAACCCCCGGTTCCGCATTTCCGAGATCGTGGCCGAGGGGCCCACGGCCCTGAGCCTGTGGGACGGCGACGAGATCGACGAGCGGGTCAACGCCATGCTGAACGCCGTGGGCCTGCCGCACCACAAGTACGCCGACCGCTACCCCCACGAGCTGAGCGGCGGCGAGCGCCAGCGGGTGGGCATCGCCAGTGCCCTGGTCATGGAACCGGAAATGGTCATCGCCGACGAACCCCTGTCCATGCTGGATGTCTCCATCCGCGCCGGCATCCTGGACCTTTTCAAGGACATGCAGAGCCAGCGCCACTTCTCGGCCATCTACGTGTCCCACGACCTGTCGATCCTGGGCAACGTGGCCGACCGGCTGATGGTCATGTACCTGGGCCAGGCCATGGAGATCGGCCCGGCGCTGGAGGTGATCCGCAACCCCAAGCATCCCTACACCCGGGCGCTGATCGGCGCCGTGCCGGTGCCCGACCCGCGCACGCGCCGCGCCATTCCCAATATCCGGGGCGACATCTCCAAGCCCATCGACCCGCCGCCGGGCTGCCGTTTCGCGCCGCGCTGCCCCCACGCCGATGCCTCGTGCGGCGAACGGTTCATGGAACTGGACACCGCCGACCCCCATTTGCATCAGGCGGCCTGCCACAAACTGGATGTGATCAACGATGGCTGAATACGACGTCTGCGTCATCGGCGGCGGCCTGCTGGGTTCCGCCTTCGGCTGGGGCCTGGTCCGCGAGGGCCAGCGCTGCGTGGTCCTGGACGAGGGCGACGGCGCCATCCGCACGGCGCGCGGCAACTTCGGCCTGGTGTGGCTGCAAAGCAAGGGCCGGGGCATGCCCGAATACGCCCGCTGGACCCTGGAGGCGACGCGCATCTGGGGCGGTTTCGCCGACGAGTTGAAGGACATCACCGGCATCGACCTGCACTACGCCAAGGGCGGCTACAACATCGGCGCCGACGAGGCGGAACTGGCGCAGATGGTCGCCAACCTGAACCAGATCCAATCGGAAATGGGCGACGACGCCTATGACTATGAGGTCCTGGACCAAGCCCGCCTGAAGCGCGAGATGCCCCTGGTGGGCGACGTGGCCGGGGCCACCTATACGGCCCACGACGGCCACTGCAACCCGCTGCTGCTGCTGCGGGCCATGCAGCAGGCGTTCCAGGCCAAGGGCGGCGCCTACCGCCCCAACAGCGGCGTGCGGTCGGTGGAGATCCTGCCCGGCGGCGGCTTCCGCATCCTGGGCCAGAACGGGGCGGAGCTGGCCCGGGCGGCCAAGGTGGTGCTGTCGGCCGGCCACGGCTCGGCCCGCCTGGCCAAGGACCTGGGCATCGACCTGCCCATCCACCCGGAACAGGGCCAGGTGCTGGTAACGGAAAAGGTCGCCCCGGTGATGCCCCACCCCGCCATGTCCGTGCGCCAGACCGACAACGGCAGCTTCCTGCTGGGCGCGTCGAAGAAGGAGGTGGACCTGGACACCCGCACCGACCTGGAAACCCTGGCCACCATCGCCGCGAGCTGCATCCGCCTGTTCCCGTTCCTGGGGCGCCTGCGCCTGCAGCGGGCCTGGGGGGCGCTCAGGGTGATGACGCCCGACGGCCACCCCGTCTACCAGCAATCCGAAAGCCACCCGGGGCTGTTCTCCTTCGCCTGCCACAGCGGCGTCACCCTGGCCGCCTGCCACGCCCTGCACGTGAGCAAGTGGGTCATCGACGGCACCATCCCCGACACCTATTCCGCCTTCCACCCGCGACGGTTCCATGTTTAAGCGTCTTGTCGATATCGGAACGCCGGTCACCTTCGACTTCGAGGGCCGGCCCCTCACCGCCCAGGCCGGCGACAGCCTGGCTTCGGCCCTGCTGGCCAACGGCGTGCTGGACTTCCGCCAGGCGCCCGAGGACGGCACCGTGCGCGGCCCCCACTGCATGATCGGCAACTGCTTCGAATGCCTGGTCGAGGTCGAGGGCCTGGGCACCCGCCAGGCCTGCCGCGAACGGGTGCGCGACGGCCTGAAGGTGCGCCGCCATTCGGGCCGCCCGGTTCCGGGAGAACAGCCATGACGGAACCGGTCATCGTCATCGGCGCCGGGCCCGGCGGCCTGGCCGCGGCCACCACCCTGGCCCGGGCCGGCGCCCCGGTGCGCCTGCTGGACGAACAGCCGGCCGCCGGCGGGCAGCTCTACCGGGCCAGCGAGCGCATCGGCGGCGACGCAACCTCGCCCCTGAAGGGCTGGCTGGGCCCCGATTACGGCGCCGGCCTGCCGCTGATCCGCGCCGCCCAGGCCGAGGCCAACATCGACTGGCGGTTCGATACCGCCGTGTGGGACATCCGCTGCGACGACGACGGCATCGCCCTGGGCCTGTTGTCGGGCGAGTCCGTGTTCCAGGACCGGGCCGCCCACGTGGTGCTGGCCACCGGGGCCCAGGAACGCCCGGCCCCCTTCCCCGGCTGGACCCTGCCCGGCGTGCTGGGCATCGGCGCCGCCCAGACCCTGTTCAAGGACGCCGGCCTGGCGCCCGAACCCGACGTGGTGCTGGCCGGCAGCGGGCCGCTGCTGTACCTGTTCGCCATCCAGCTGCTGAACGCCGGCATCACGCCCCAGGCGATCCTGGAAACGGCGCCGAAGAACATCGCCCCGTCGATCCTGCCGGCCCTGTTCCGGGCCGCCCTGCGCCACGGGTCCTCGCTGGTCAAGGGCCTGGCCTGGCGGCGCCGCATCGATGGCAGCAGCGTGCCCCACCTGTACGGCATCACCGACCTGAAGGCCGCGGGCGACGGGCGGGTCGAAACGGTCTCGTTCCGCCACGGCGGCCGCGAGCACACCCTGAAGACCAGCCTGCTGCTGGTCCACGACGGGGTCATGCCCAACACCCACCTGACCGTGGCCGCCCGCTGCGACCACCAGTGGAACGACCAGCAGCAGTACTGGCACCCCACGGTGGATGCCGTGGGACGGACCAGCCAGGCGGGCCTGTGGCTGGTGGGCGACGGGGCCGGCATCCTGGGGGCCGAGGCGGCGGTGCTGCAGGGCCGCACGGCCGGCCGCGCCCTGGCCGCCGACCTGGGCCTGACGCCGCCCGACGCCGGCACCGATGCCGCCGACCGCAAGGCCCTGGACGACCTGCGGGTCCTGCGGGCCTTCCTGGACCGGCAATACCCGCCCTCGCCGGTGTTCGGCGCCATCGCCGACGACACCATCGTGTGCCGGTGCGAGGCGGTGACGGCCGGCGAGATCCGCGGTCTGGCGCGCCGGGGCTGCATGGGGCCCAACCAGGCCCGGGCCTTCACCCGGGCCGGCATGGGGCCGTGCATGGGGCGCCAGTGCGGCAACAGCGTGGGGCGCCTGATGGCGGAAGAACTGGGCCAGCCGGTGGACCAGGTGGGCCACTATTCCGCCCGCCCGCCCATCAAGCCGGTCACCCTGGCCCAGTTGGCCAGCCTGGCCGGCAAGGAACGCTAGGCGGATTCGACTTCGACGCGGATCTCGCTCAGGCCGACGATGTCGGCGATTTCCCGCAGGCGCTTGATCAGGGGCAGGCTGAGCTTGGCCCCCTTGGCCAGCATCAGCGTGCCCTTCTTGCTGAGGATGTTTTCAGCCAGTACCGCCCCTTCGGGCACCGCGTCCACCTTCACGCGGATGGTGCCGTCGTCCTCCTCTTCGGGCGGCGCGTCCGCCTCGGCTTCCGGTTCGCCACCTTCGACGGCCGGACCGGCGGCCTGGATCGCCGCCGCCCTGGCCTTGTTGTCGAACAGGCTTTCGGGCGGCGCCACGGCCAGGTAGTCCTCGGGCGTCTTCAGGTCCAGCCGACAGCGCAGGGAGTCCAGGATCTTTTCCGCCAGGATGGCCTTGGTCACCGGCTTGGTGACGAAGCCGTTGACGTCCAGGTTCAGGGCCGCGGCCACCAGGGGGTCCTCGTTGAAGCCGGTCAGCATGATCACCGGCAGGTCGCGGCGCACGCCGGTGCGCCCGGTGCGGATCATGCGCAAAAGCTGCAGTCCGTTGACACCGGGCATGTTGAAGTCGGTGATCACGCAGGACAGGGTCTTGGGTTCCACCGTCATCTTGTCCATGGGCGGCAGGGACCCGTCGGTGGGAAAGGCGTGGGTCAGCACCACGCCCAGCTCGAACAGGGCTTTCACGCCATCCTCGGCCTCGATCAGGTGGGCGCCGGCCATGTCCGCCAGCACCGTGACGACGATGCGTCGCACGAAGGGATGGTCGTCGGCGATCAGGACTCGGATCGATTGGTGGGGCATTGGTGTTCTCGTTCGTTCGTCAATCGTCGCCGTCGCGCGTGATCCAGGTTTCCACTTCGGTGAACGCGGTGCGCACCTGTGCCAGGCAGGGTTCGATTCGCTTCCAGTCGCCGGACTCGGCCTCGTTCTGCAACGCCAGCAGCACCTTGCCCAGGTTCAAGGCAGCCGCAGACTCGGCGCCACCCTTGGCGGCGTGTGCGGCATCGCGCAGGGCCTTGGCGTTGTGCTGGGTCGCCGCGGCCTCGATCTCCCGGATGTCACCTTGGGCGGTCTCCCAATAGTAGTCCACCATGGATTTCAGGAACTCGGGCTCGTCGTTGCCCAGCAGGTCCGCCAGGCGGCCGAAATCGAACGGCGCGCCGTTTGTCTGGACCGCGGCGGCGGCCGTTTCGTCCACGACCGGCTCCGCCGCCATGGGTTCGGGTTCGGCCTCGGGTTCGGGCGCGGGCGCCGGCTCCCGTGGCACGGGCTCAAGGTCCAGTGACACGGGAGTCGGTTCCACCGCCGTCTTCTGCGGCAACCACTTCTTCAGCACGCGGCTGAGGCGCACCAGTTCCACCGGCTTCGACAGGTAGCCGTCCATGCCCGCGTCGTAGCAGCGGTCGGCCTCGCCCACCAGGGCGTTGGCGGTGATGGCGACGATGGGCAGGTGGATGTTGTCGCCTTCCGCTTTCTCGCGTTCGCGGATCCGGCGCGACAGGTCGAACCCGTCCATCACCGGCATGTGGCAATCGGTGAGCAGCAGGCCATAGCGCCCGCCCTCGTCCAGGCGCATCAGGGCTTCCTGGCCGTTCTCGACGATCTCGCAGGCATAGCCCAGGCCGTTGAGCTGCATGCGGATGACCTGCTGGTTGGTCTTGTGGTCCTCGGCCACCAGGATCAGGGTACCGTCGGCCTCGGCCTGCTGGATGGACGGCGGCTCGATATCGGTCAGTGGTACGACCTTTTCCCCCTGGAAGGCCACCAGGGGGCTGGCCCGGCCCAGGGCCACGGCGCAGGCCTGCAGCAGCTCGGACGGCTTCAGGGGATGGCTGCCGATGGTCACGCAGCGGGACTCGGTCATGCCCTTCTGGTCGGATGGCGAGCTGGCCAGCCGAACGGACTTCAGGCGCGCCAGGCGGTCGGGGGTTTCCGTCTTCGCCAGGGCCTTCATCACCGCGTCGTGGTCCACGCCCGTGCCCAGGATCAGGGCCTCGTCCATGTCGTGGCGGTGGGCGAAGGGCATAGCGGTCAGGTGTTCCAGGTCATCCATGCGGCGCACCTTGCCACCCTTGGCGACGATGCTGCGGGCCACCACGTCGGCGATGGCCCGGTCTTCGGGCAGCAGGATGCCGAACCGGGCGTTGGACAGGTCGACCTCTTCCCGCAGCTGCCCGTCGTGGACCGGGGCTTCCTCGTAGGGCAGGATCACCGTGAAGGTGGATCCCTCGCCCGGGGTGCTGGCCACCTCGATCCGCCCGCCCATCATGTCGATCAGGTTCTTGCTGATGCTCAGCCCCAGGCCGGTGCCGCCGAAGGTGCGCGTGGTGGAGGAATCGGCCTGCTGGAATGGTCTGTACAGCTCGGCCACCTGCTCCTTGGACATGCCGACGCCGTTGTCGGACACGGCGATGGTGAACTGGCCCGCCCCCGCGCCGTCGGTGCCGAAGGCCAGGGCGATGCGGACCCGGCCGCGGTGGTCCTCGCGGCTGGAGAACTTGATGGCGTTGTTGACCAGGTTCAGGACGACCTGGCGCAGGCGCGTGGGATCGCCGTACACCCGGGCCGGGCCGTCGGTGGCCAGGTCCAGCACCAGGTCCACCCCCTTCTGGTCGGCCAGGTGCCAGATGATGTCGCCCACGGACTCGATGACCTCCAGCGGCGACACGGAAATCCGCTCCAGCACCAGCTGGCCGGCCTCGATCTTCGAGAAGTCCAGGATGTCGTTGATGATGGACAGCAGGGAATAGGCCGAATCCCGGATGGTCTTGGACATTTCCCGCTGTTCGGCGTTCAGGCCGGTCTGGCGCAGCAGGTCGATCATGCCCACCACGCCGTTCATGGGCGTGCGGATCTCGTGGCTCATGGTGGCCAGGAAGGCCGACTTGGCCCGGTTGGCCGCCTCGGCCGCCTCGCCGACCACGGGCAGGCGCTCGCGGGCCTCGATGATCTCGGAGATGTCGAAGTGCATGATCACGCAGCGGATCCCGTCCACCCCGTCGATGCGCCGGCAGAACACCTTGAACCAGCGCTGCTGGCCCGTGCCGTGGCGGGCGTAGACGTGCTCCCAGGATTCCAGCCGGCCATCCAGGATCTTCATCAGGGCGTCGCCGGTGGCCAGGGAATCCGCGTCGCCCAGGCCGATGGCGGTTTTCGCCACCACCACATAGCTGTTGCCCAGCCAGGCCTTGCGCCGGTATTCGCCGTTTTCCGCGGCGAACAGGTCCCAGGCCTTGTTGACCTCGACGATCTGGCCTTCCTCGTCCAGCAGCACCGTGCTGGCGGCGCTGGCATCCAGCACGCTGGCCAGGGTGCGCTCGCGCTTCTGGATCGCCTCCTCCGAGGCCAGGCGTTCCGAGATGTCGCGGGCGAAGGCGATGAACCGCGGTTGGTCCGGGTTCTGGTTCAAATACTGCAGCGAGATTTCGACCGGGATGTCGTGGCCGAACTTGTGGCGGAACACGGCCTGGAACCGCAAGGACTTCCGGTTGCCCGCCATCATGGGCTGGACCGCGCGCCGGAATTCGCCTTCGGAAAAGTCGGGCCGGATGTCGGCCGGGGTCATCCGCATCAGTTCCTCGACCGAGAAGCCCACCAGGTCCGACGCGCCGGCGTTGACGTAGTTGAACCTCAGGGACTCGGGTTCGACCATGAACACGGCGTCCTGGGCATTGTCCACCGCCGCCTTGAACTGGATGACCTTGTCGTCGGCCTGGATGCGGTCGGCGATGTCGCGGATCACGCCGACGAAGTATTTCTCCTTGCCGATCATGATGGACGTGACGTTCAGTTCGATGGGGATGTTGCGGCCCGACCGGTGGTGGCCGATCAGCACCCGCGAACTGGCGATGCGCTGCAGGGTGGACAGGGTGGAGGACTGAACCACCTTGACGTGGGCGGCCCGCTCCGCCTTGGGCATGAGCATTTCCAGGTGGGACCCCAGCAGGTCCTCCTGCACGTAGCCGAAGATGCGCGCCGCCGCCTCGTTGACGGAATGGATGACGCTGTTGCGGTCGGCGATGATGAAGCCGTCGCCGGCGCTTTCCATGATGGTCCGCAGGTGGCCTTCCTGTTCCTTGAGGGCGGACTTGGTCCGGTCGACCACATAGATGTAGGACACCAGCAACAGAACGGCGATGCCGGCCACCAGCCACAGGATGCGCTGCACGGCGAACAGCTCGCCCAGGGCCTCTTCGGCCTCGATCTCGCTGGCCAGGCCGAAGTTCAGCTCGTCCAGCCATTCCCACACGCCCAGAACCTGGGTGCCCCGGTAGTCGCGGTAGCCCTGAAGGTCGCTGCCGCCGATGCCGCGGGTGGCGTTTTGGGCCATGTGGGTGAGGGGCCACCGGGGGTTCACCCCGTCGGCGGGGTCGGCGGCCGTCAGCCGGCGGCCGGGGTCGGCGATGCGCAGGGTCAGGGCGCTGCGGTCGCCGGCCTTGAGCAGGCCTAGGTCGTGGAGTTCCCGTTCGAACAGGGAATTGGACAGCATGAGACCTTGCCGGTTGAAGGCATAGGTCTCGCCCGAAATGCCGATCTGGCCGCGCCGGAGGATTTCCATGAACTCGTGGGCGATATCCAGGCGGGCGGTGACGAAGCCCGCCACGGCGCCGTTCTCGGCCCGGATCGGCGCGCCCAGGAACATGGTGGGCGCCCGCTTCATGGGCTGGCCCACCTCGTCGGACAGGGGCACGTCGGAGGCGATCATGTTGGACAGCACCGTCTTGCCCTGCTCGATGCTGTCGAAGAACCAGTCGTGGCCGGCCAGCAGGCTGGTCTCGGCGATGTTGCTGTCGCGCATGGAGGCCAGGTTGAAGCGATCCCGGTCGATGATGAAATAGCCGATGTAGCCTTTTTCGATGATCTTGGGGCCGAACTCCTGGCGCAGGTCCTTCTGCGCGTCCGACGAGACGAGGTCGATACGGTTGATGCGGTCGTGGTGCAGGTCCCGCAGCGCCTTCAGCAGGAAGGCATTTTCCCGGTCCACGAAATGGATGAAGTCGTTGGTCCGCGAGGTGGCCCAGGACCGCAGGGTCGCCGTGGTGATGTCCAGGCGGCCGTTCAGGATGGCCGACACCCGGTCACGCCGGTTGGTTTCGATGGTGGTGGCCATGGCGTAGACCAGGGCGCAGATGATGGCGGCGCCAACGAAACCCGCGAAGATCGCGGCCCGACTGGGCATGCGGAACTTGGCGGGGTCGGCGACGAGCTTGAAGGGGCGGCTCATGCGAAGGTTCGGTTCCGGTGGGCCGGGCCTATTCAAGCCCGGCCAGGTATTCTAGGGTCCAGTCGGCGACGTCCGCGGCCGGCATGGGCTTGGCGATCAGGAAACCCTGGGCGACATCGCAGCCCAGCTCCGAAATCAGATCCAAATGGCTTTGAGTTTCAACGCCTTCAGCAACTGTCTTTAATTTCAAATCGAGGGCCAGGCGCAGGCTGTTTTCCAGGATCGCCCGCGACCGGGTGTCGTTCACGGCGTCCAGCACGAACCCCTTGTCCAGCTTCAGTTCGTGGAACGGCAGGCCCTTGAGCTGTTCCAGGGACGAATAGCCGGTGCCGAAGTCATCGATCGACAGCTTGAACTTGTTCATGCGCAGCCGGGTCATGATTTCCAGCAGCTTGGTGCCGTCGGTCGTCAGGGCGGATTCCGTCAGTTCCAGGGTGACGTTGTGGTTGGGCACGTCGTGTTCGGCGCACAGGGCGTTCAGGTGGTCCAGGGCATCCAGTTCTTCCAGCAGGTAGGCCGAAATGTTGATGGCGACGCCCAGGTCCAGTCCGGCCTGGCGCCAGGAGCCGCACATCCTGATGCTTTCCGACGTGACGAAGCGGGTCAGGGACTTGATCAGGCCGTTCTGTTCGGCCACGCCGATGAAGGCCACGGGCGGCACCAGGCCCAGGTCCGGATGGCGCAGGCGCAGCAGGGCCTCGAACCCGGTCACCTGGCGGGAACTGGTGGCGATCTGCGGCTGGTACCAGACCTCGAAGCACTGCTCCACCATCATGTGGGCGATTTCGTCGGCCGAAAGCTGGGGCAACTGGGACCGGGCCGACGTTTCCGTGGACTGCAGCAGGCCCACGTCGTCCAGCACGCCCCGCAGCCGTTCCAGGGACACGGGCTTGGGCAGCACGGCGGCCACGTCCAGGCGGTGGCTCTTGCCCAGCCGCTGGGCGGCCTGCAGCACCTCGTTCTCCTCGCCGCTGACCAGCACGATGGGGATGTCGGCCCGGTGCTCGGACAGCCAGCGCAGGAACGACAGGCCGTCCTCCTGGGGCATGCTCAGGTCGCAGAAGATGATGTCGGGGCGCTCGGATGCGTCAAGCTTCTGGCGGGCGTCCAGGCCGTTTTCGGCCGTCACGACGCGCCGGATGCCCAGCTTGCGCAACATCCGTTCCACGGCCACGCGGATGAACGGGTGGTCGTCGATGACCAGGACATCCAGGGGCCGTCTTGTGCCGGCATCCGCCATATCTTGATCGTCACACACGAGAAGTTCTTTCTGGCTTGACATGTGCAAAAGGGGGCTCGCTGCTTCGGGGGAGGCTCTCATACAGTGTTCTTGTTAGAATTAACATAAAATTCTAAATGTTGGTACATCTGATCGTAGGCAGTTGAAACGAAAATCGTATTTCTGTTGTTTCATGATGAAACAATTGAAACATAAGAACCGACACGCCATGCGCGAATCAACGATCTATTGAGTTTTCCGAAATATAATCGTATTTTCTTCTTGAGGGCTCTATAGAACGAGAACGGACGGCTCCTGAAAGCGCCAAGCCGAGAGAGCTCATTTGTCGTGGCCGCGTCCCATCGGGCGAAGACCCGAAGCACGGTCACCCTTGAATGCCAAGGCTCTTGAGGCAAAGGACATCGGTTTTGAGACCCCCTCCCCTGCCCATCAACGAACCCGGTCGCCTGAGCGTGCTCCACGCCCTGGACCAGCTCGACTCCCTGCAGGAAGAGCGCTTCGACCGCTTCACGCGAATCGCGAAAAACTACTTCGACGTACCCATTGCATTGATCACGCTGGTTGATCACGAACGCCAGTGGTTCAAGTCCTGCTATGGCCTGGATTCCCGCGAAACGCGGCGGGACATTTCGTTCTGCGGCCATGCGATCCTCAGCGACGAGGTGCTTTTCGTTTCCGACGCCCGGCAGGATCCACGGTTCAAGGCGAACCCGCTGGTGGTGGGCCCGCCGGGGATCCGCTTCTACGCCGGTGCGCCGCTGCGCATCGAACACAACATCCGCGTCGGCACCCTGTGCGTCATCGACCGCATTCCGCGGATCGTGCCCGTGGGCGGGTTCGAGGTGCTGGAAGACCTGGCGGCCTGCGTGGTGCGCGAACTGCGACTGCCCGCCTGACCGGCTCAGGGTTCCCGCCAGGTACCCGTGGCGGCCGAGGCGAACAGGGCCTCCACCACCCGCATGTTGGCCACCGCGTCCTCCAGGGGATGGGCCAGGGGCGCCGCGCCCCGCACGGCGCGGGCGAAGGCCTCGCCCTGCAGGGTGTACTGGTCGCAGGGGTCGATCCATTCCTCGGTCACCGACGATCCGTCCCGCGCCCCCGTGGGGTCGAGGAACAGGCGCGTGGCGCCGCCGGCCGGGGCGTTGAAGGGGATCTCCACCTCGATGCGACCGGCCGTGCCCAGCACCTGCACCCGCTGGAACGGCACCAGGCGGGTGGAACAGGTGAACTGGGCCTGGCCGCCGTCGAAGTCCAGGATGGCGCTGGACAGGCGGTCGGTGCCGAAGTCCGGGTCCCGCTCCACCAGGGCCACCACCCGGCGCGGTTCGGCGCCGAACAGGTAGCGGGCCACGACGACGGGGTAGACGCCGATGTCGTACAGTGCCCCGCCCCCCGTTTCCATGCGGTTGCGGATGTTGGCCGCATCGGTGTTGTGATAGGAGAACGCCGCCTGCACCGCCCGCAGGTCGCCGATGACCCCCTGCCCCACCAGGTCGCGCACCCGGTGCCACTGGGGATGGTGGCGCACCATGAAGGCCTCGGCCACCACCACGCCCGTGCGGTCGCGGGCGGCCAGCAGTTCCTCGGCCTCGGCCACGGTCAGCGACAGGGGCTTCTCGCACAGCACGTGCTTGCCCTTCTCGGCCGCCTTGATGGACCAGGGCACGTGCAGGTGGTTGGGCAGCGGGTTGTAGACGGCCTCCACCTCGGGGTCGTCCAGCAGCGCCTCGTAGCTGTCGTAGTGGCGGGCGAAGCCCAGGTCGGCGGCGGCCCGGGCCGCCCGGTCCCCGTCGCGGGACGCGATGGCCGCCAGGGCGCACAGGGGGCTGGCGGCCAGGGCCGGGATCACCTGCTGCAGGCCGATCTTCGCCGTGCTGAGGACGCCCCATTGGACGGGTTTCATGGCAGGTTCTCCCGCAGGAAGACCTCCACCCGCGGCATCACCGGGGGCGCCGGCGCGTCGGCCAGGTGGTGGTCCACCAGCAGGCGCAGGGCCTCGCGGGCCTCGAAGGTCGGGTTCTGGTCGATGATGGCGTCGATGGTGCCGTCGATGAGGTACGGCCGGGTGTAGCGGTGCAGGTCGTGGCCGATCAGCACCACGTCCTGGCCGCGGCCGCTTTCCTTCACCGCCCCGGCGACGCCGCGGATGCCGGCGCCGATGCAGTAGATGCCGCACAGGTCGCCGTGGCGGGCCAGGGCCTGGGCGGTGACCCGGTGGGCCTCCTCGAAATGGTCGTGGGTCTGCCAGCGGCCGGCCACCTCCAGGTGGGGGAACTGCTCGCGCAGGGCGTCGCAGAAGCCCAGCTCGCGCTCCTGGTGGTCGCGGTACGACAGGTTCAGGCTGCCCTCCATCACCGCCACGGGGCCCGTGCGCCCGGCCAGGAAGCGGCCCATCAGGTAGCCCGCCGTGCGCCCGGCCGAGCGGTTGTTCAGCCCCACGTAGCCGATGGCCCGAGAGCCCGACAGGTTGGCCACCACGGTGACCACCGGCACCCCGGCGGCGGTCACGTCGTTCACCGCCTCGCGCACCACCGGGTTTTCCAGGGCGACGATGGCCAGGCCGTTGGACCGCGCGCCGATGCGGCGGATGGACTCCGCCAGCACCTGGGGGTCGAAGCCGTCCACCCGGTGGCACCGGGTGCGCACGCCCAGGGGGGCGAAGGCCCCGGCGGCGTCCAGCGACGCCTGTTCCAGCAGCGCCATGAAGGTGTTGGGGCCGCCCGGCAGGATGAAGTCCATCACCAGGTTGCGGCGCAGGGTCTCGCCGCCGATGCCGTTGCGGGTTTCCAGCAGGCGCAGGGCGTCCCACACCCGCTGGGCCGTGCGCGGGCTGACCCCGGAGCGGTCGTTCAGCACCCGGTCGACGGTGGCGATGCCCACCCCGGCCTCGCGGGCGATGTCGGTCTGGCGCACCTTACCGCGCGGCATGGCGGGGCCCCGCGGGATCGGACATCGAAGATGACGGCGAGTCGGGCATGATGGGAGACGATACCTCGGTTTGAGGGGAAAAACAATCAATCAAAACCCATCAATATGAACGTTTGATTCCGCTTAATTAGGGGTTTCTGATCCAACGAAATCTTGGGTTTCAATGATTCCAGGGACTTACGATCCCCCGGATCGGCCGGCCTGGGTTGATGTGTTTTGCAATTGACGATTGATGGACTCTCCATCATCATATTGGGACTCTCCCATCAAACGTGGAGGGCGCCAAAACCGTACCGGCGGAGGGGTCGTTCAGGATGTTTCTCGGGCTCGATATCGGCACGTCCGGCGTCAAGGCCGTGCTGGTGGACGCGGACCAGCGCATCGTCGCCGAGGCCACCGTCCCGCTGACCGTGCAGCGGCGCCACCCCCAGTGGTCGGAGCAGGCCCCCGAGTCCTGGTGGCACGCCGTGGACGGCGCCGTCGCCGCCCTGCGCGGCGACCACGCCGGGGCCGTGGCGGCGGTGCGCGGCATCGGCCTGTCGGGGCAGATGCACGGCGCCACCCTGCTGGACGCGGGGCGCCAGATACTGCGCCCGGCCATCCTGTGGAACGACGGCCGCTGCGGCCCCCAGTGCGCGGCCCTGGAAGCCCGCGTACTCGACAGCCGCGCCATCACCGGCAACCTGGCCATGCCCGGCTTCACCGCGCCCAAGCTGCTGTGGGTGGCCGAGCACGAGCCCGAGGTGTTCAAGCAGGTCGACCTGGTACTGCTGCCCAAGGACTACGTGCGCCTGCGCATGACCGGCGAGGCGGTGTCCGAGATGTCCGATTCCGCCGGCACCCTGTGGCTGGACGTGGCGGCCCGGGACTGGTCCGACACCATGCTGGAAGCCTGCGGCCTGACGCGCCGGCACATGCCGCGTCTGGTGGAAGGCAGCCAGGCCTCGGGCACCCTGACGCCCCAGGTGGCCCGGGCCTGGGGCATGGAACCGGGCGTGGTGGTGGCCGGCGGGGCCGGCGACAACGCCGCCGGCGGCGTGGGCATCGGTGCCGTCAGCCCCGGCCGGGCGTTCCTGTCCCTGGGCACGTCGGGGGTCTATTTCGTGTCAAACGCCCGCTATGCCCCCA
>JAGREA010000395.1 GCA_020446745.1 Rhodobacterales bacterium
GGGAGAAGGCGGGGGCGACGGGGGCGACGACCGTGGACGGACGCGGTGGCGCGAAGGCGGACTCCCTAACCCCACAACCCCGGGTCGGGCTCCGACATGCGCCCGGCGGTGAACCGCAGCGGGTGGGGACGGTCCTCGGCCAGCCACACGGGGCCGTCCAGGTCCACATAGCGGGCCCGGGGGGCCAGCAGGGTGGCCGGAGCCATGGCCAGCGAAGTGCCCACCATGCAGCCCACCATCAGGCCCAGGCCCGCCGCCTTGGCCGCGTCGGCCAGGGCCAGGGCCGCCGTCAGGCCGCCGGTCTTGTCCAGCTTGATGTTGATCAGGTCATAGCGCCCGGCCAGGGCCGAAAGGTCGTCCACCCCATGGCCGGATTCATCGGCGCACAGGGGGATGGGGCTGTCATAGATGTCCAGCGCGTCATCCTGGCCGGCCGGCAGGGGCTGTTCGATCATCTCCACCCCCAGCTCGGCCAGGTGCGGCGCCAGGTCGGCCAGCAGGTCGGCCGACCAGGCCTCGTTGGCATCGACGATCAGCCGCGCCCGGGGTGCCCCATGGCGCACGGCATCCACCCGCGCCACCACGTCGTGGGCGTCCAGCTTCACCTTCAGCAGCGGCCGGTCGGCGATGGCTTTCGCCGCCGCGCCCATGGCCTCGGGGGTGTCGATGCCCACCGTCTCGGCGGTGATCCGCACCCCCGGCGCGGCCACGCCGGCCAGCTCCCAGGCCCGGCGGCCGGACTGCTTGCAGGCCAGGTCCCACAGGGCCGCGTCCAGGGCGTTGCGGGCCGCCCCGGCGGGCATGGCCGCCAGCAGGTCGTGGCGGGTCAGGCCGCCGGCCACGGCGTCGGCCTGGGCCTCCAGGGCGGCGGCCACGTCCTCGACGGTCTCGCCATAGCGGGCATAGGGCACGCATTCGCCCCGCCCCACGCGCGCGCCGTCGGTGATGGTGGCCGTCACCACCCGGGCCTCGGTCTTGGCGCCGCGGGCGATCACGAAGGGGGTGTGCAGCGGCCAGGATTCCGCCTGGACCGTCAGGACGCGGGGCATCAGATCTCGGCCAGGCGGTCGACGATGGGCGCCACGCCGGTGCGCACCGGGTCCACGGCCGGCAGGCCCAGGCGGTCCTCCAGGTCCTTCAGGTAGCGCCGCGCCGGATCATCGCTGAGGGCCGAGGTGTTGATGGCCAGCCCCACCACCCTGGCGTAGGGGTTGACCATGCGGGCCATGTATTCGTTGGCCTGGATGCAGTCGGCGATGTCCGGCGGGGTGCGCCGGGGCAGGCCGCGCATGTGGGTGCGGGTGGGTTCGTGGCACATGACCAGGGCGTCGGGCTGGGACCCGTGCAGCAGCCCCAGGGACACCCCGGCGAAGGACGGATGGAACAGCGAACCCTGGCCCTCCACCACGTCCCAGTGGTCGGTGTCGTTGGCCGGGGTCAGCCATTCGGTGGCGCCGGACACGAAGTCGGACACCACGGCATCCACCGACACGCCGTCGCCGGCGATCAGGATGCCGGTCTGCCCCGTGGCGCGGAAGTGGGCCTTCCAGCCGCGGTCGCGCATCTCGCGCTCGATGGCCAGGGCGGCATACATCTTGCCGACCGAACAGTCGGTCCCCACGGCCAGCACCCGCTTGCCGGGGCGCGGATCGCCGGTGCCCACGGCGAACGAGCGGTCCGGGTGGCGCACGTCGTGCATCAGGCGGCCGTGGAAGTCGGCGGCGGCGGCCAGGACGGGCACGTCGGACAGGCGCTGGTGCATGCCGCTGGCCAGGTCCAGCCCGCTTTCCAGGGCGGTGCGCAGGGTGGGCAGCCAGGATTCGGCGATCAGCCCGCCGGCGTTGGCGACGCCGATGACCAGCGTCTTGGCGCCCTGGGCCACGGCCTCCTCCACCGACAGCACGGGCAGGTCCAGTTGGGCCTGGCAGCTGTCCAGGCGGATCTGGCCGATGCACCAGTCGCGGCGCCACTGCACGATGCCGTTGGCCAGCTTGGCGGCCAGGTTGTCGGGGGCATCCCCCAGGAACAGGACATAGGGTCGTTCAAGCTTCATGTCGGTCAGTCCCCCGTGCGGGCATTCGCCCTGGCATTGATGCGACCAATCTTCCCCCGGACTCTACGCCAATTCCCCTGCCCTTGTCTTTGTTCGTATACGCCCGTTTTCGATGGGAATTGACCGAATGGTGGTCATTGGAATCCCCCGTCAAGGTATGCTAAACCATGGTTTCACAAAGGGAATTTCCGCAAGGACACCAGGGGCCGTCATGGACCAGAAGCAGGCCGGGAAAGGCCCCGCGCTTGAAGTCGAATTGAAGTTCCAGATCGACGCCGCGGCGGCCCGCAAGCTGCGCGCCGCCCCCTGGCTGAAGGCGCTGCAGGCCACCCGCGCCACCAGCCAGGCGCTGAACGCCGTTTACTTCGACACCCCGGAACAGGACCTGCGCAACCGCGCCATCGCCTTCCGCGTGCGCAAGGAAGGGCGGCAGTTCATCCAGTGCGTCAAGACGGCCGGCACCTTCGCCCGCAAGGAATGGGAAACGCCGGTGTCGGGCTTCCTGCCCAACCCCGATCCCGTGCGCACCGACCCCGAGCTGTCGGGCCACATCGGCGCCGACCTGCTGGACCGCCTGCAGCCCGCCTTCGAAACCCGCATCCGCCGCTCCAGCCGCCTGCTGCGCCTGGACAGCGGCGCCGAGATCGCCTTCGACATGGACGACGGCGAGATCGTGTCGGGCGACAGCACGGTACCGGTGCACGAGCTGGAACTGGAACTGAAGGCCGGCACGCCCGAGGACCTGTTCGCCCTGGCCCGGCGCATCACCGACTACGTGCCGGCCCGCCTGGGCGCCCGGTCCAAGGCCGAGCGCGGCTATGCCCTGTCGTCGGGCGAACCGGCCCTGTGGGAAAAGGCCAAGGCGCCGGAATTCGACGCCGAGACCTCGGCCGAGGAGGCCCTGGCCAGGACCATCCTGGCCTCGCTGCGCCAGCTTTCGGCCAACGAGGACTGCGTGCTGAACCGCAGCCACATCGAAGGCGTGCACCAGATGCGCGTGGCCATCCGCCGCCTGCGGGCCACCCTGGCCATCTATCGCGGGCTGGTGCCCATGGAACAGCACATCGCCATCACGGAACGGGTGAAGCCCATCATCTCGGCCCTGGGCCCGGCCCGGGACCTGGACGTGTTCCTGGCCGAAATCCTGGGCCCGGTGCAGGACTACATGGCCGAGGAACCGTCCCTGGCCCTGCTGCGCGGGGCCGCCGAGGCGGCCCGCGACCGGGCCTATGCCGACGCCCAGGCCATGATCCGCGCACCCGAATACACCGACACCCTGCTGATGATCGGCGACTGGGTGATGCGCAAGGGCTGGCGCGACCAGTCCCTGTCGCCCGACGGCGTGCTGCTGTTCTCCAACGCCCGGGTGCTGGCCGCGGCCCTGCTGGACAAGCGGGACCGCAAGCTGAAGAAGGCCGGCAAGCGCATCCGCAAGATGACCTCCCACGAGCGCCACGAGCTGCGCCTGGGGGTGAAGAAGGCCCGTTACGCGGCCGACTTCTTCCAGACCCTGTACGATCAGAAGGTGGCCCGGGCCTATTGCCAGCGCCTGTCGGCGGTGCAGGACAGCCTGGGCCTGCTCAACGACGTGGCCGTGGCCCACGGCCTGCTGGACGGCCTGTGCGACGCCGCCCCGGTGACCGACCGGGAATCCCTGCGCCTGGCCTCGGGCCTGGTGCTGGGCTGGCACACGCGGATCCTGAAGGACCACGAAAAGGATGCCTTCGAGGCCTGGGACCGCTACGCCAAGGCGCAGCCCTACTGGGTGGCCGGCGCCCGGGACTGACGCCGCGCCGGCCGTGCGCCGCCCCCCTTCCTCCCACCGTTCCGCCGGAACGCCGCGTTTCCCGATGTGGAAGCACGGCCGCACATATCGTTATGCTAAATTAGCAACGTTAAAAGCATAATGTAACTGGATAACACTCTGAAACGACAGGCGGAATTCGCATATTATACAAATTTATTGTGGAAAAAAGACGTTGTTCCGATCCCAATACTGCGATTAGGATTGATTTTCGATAGAGCGGGACCCCGGGTCCGGCGACCGCCGGTTCCGGCAGGAAGCCCGCCGTCGAGAGGCAAACGTCACCAAGTGGAGATGTCACACCAATGCAGCTTTCATCCGTTCTGAAGACGGGCCGGGGCCTGATCGCCCTGACCGCCCTGGGGAGCCTGTTCCTGGCCGCCGCCGCGCCCCTGCCGGCCGTGGCCGACGAAACCTGCCAGTCGCCCTACATGGCGAAGATCACCGGCAACGAGGAATACATCTACGTCTGGACCCTGGGCATGAAGGGCGTCGGCGATGAATCCGACAAGCTGGTGACCCTGGACGTGCGGCCGGATTCGGCCACCTACGGCCAGGTCATCGCCAGCCTGTCCGTGGGCGGCCGGCACGAGGCCCACCATTCGGGCTTCACCGACGACCGGCGCTACCTGTGGGCCGGCGGCCTGGACGACAGCGCCATCTATGTGTTCGACGTGCACACGGACCCGGCCAAGCCGACCCTGCACAAGACCATCACCAATTTCGTCGACGCCTCGGGCGGCGTGGTGGGCCCCCACACCTTCTATGCCCTGCCCGGCCGCATGATGATCAGCGGCCTGAGCAACGACAAGGACCACGGTGGCAAGACCGCCCTGGTGGAATACGCCAACGGCGGCGACCACATTTCCACCCACTGGCTGCCCGACCCGGGCGACATGCGCGGCGCCGGCGGCCAGCAGGCGGCGGACGGCTACAACTACGATGTCCGCGTGCTGCCGCGGAAGAACGTCATGCTCACGTCCAGCTTCACCGGCTGGTCCAACTACATGATGGACTTCGGCAAGATGCTGCAGGACGCCGAGGCCATGAAGCGGTTCGGCAAGACCGTGACCCTGTGGGACCTGCACACCCGCCAGCCGAAGCAGGTGTTCAGCGTGCCCGGCGCGCCGCTGGAAATCCGCTGGGCCTGGGGCCCCAACCACAACTACGCCTTCACCACCACGGCCCTGACCTCGAAGATCTGGCTGATCCACGAGGACGCCCAGGGCCAGTGGCAGGCCAAGGCCGTGGCCGACATCGGCGATCCGTCCAAGATCCCCCTGCCGGTGGACATCTCCATCGGCTCCGACGACAAGACCCTGTGGGTGGACACCTTCATGGACGGCACGGCGCGGCTGTTCGACATCTCGGACCCCCACGCGCCCAAGCAGGTGTACGAAAAGAAGATCGGCGCCCAGCTCAACATGGTTTCGCAAAGCTGGGACGGCAAACGGGTCTACTTCTCCACCTCGCTGCTGGGCAACTGGGACAAGAAGGGGGCCGACAACGAACAGTTCGTGAAGGGCTATGACTGGGACGGCACGGAACTGAAGCACCGCTTCACCGTGGACTTCATCAAGGAAGGCCTGGGCCGGGCCCACCTGATGCGGTTCGGTTCCCACAGCCTGTATTCCAGCTGATCCGTTCCGGGGAGGGATCCGGGCGGCGTGTCGCGCGCATCTGTGGCGGGCCGCCCGGAATCATCATGAAGACGTCCTTTCCGACCCTTGGCCGGGCCGCCGCCCTGGCCCTTCTGTTGTCCGTTCCGCCCCCGGGGGCGGCGGCCGCCGACGCGCCCCGGGGCATCGACCTGGAACCCAGCCGCGCCTTCGACTACCGGGCACCGGCGCCGGGCAGCTACCGCCTGCCCGACATCGGCCCCATGCCCGACGGCCGGGTGCTGGACGAATCCGGCGCCCGGCGCGCCCTGTCCGCCGTGGTGGACGGGCGCATCGCCCTGGTCAGCTTCATCTACACCCGCTGTTCGGACCCCAACGGCTGCCCCCTGGCCACCGAGGTGCTGTACGACCTTTACTTCGCCAGCGCCGAGGACCGCCGGGTGGCCGACAACCTGATGCTGGTCAGCCTGAGCTTCGACCCCCGGCACGACACGCCCGAGGTGATGGCCGGGTTCCGGGGCGCCCCCACGGCGGCCGACGACCGGCGCAGCCCCTGGGCCTTCCTGACCACGGAATCGGAAGCCGCCCTGGCGCCGCTGCTGGACGGCTTCGACCAGGTGGTGAAGCGCAAGCGCGACGCGGCGGGCCAGGACACGGGCATCTACGCCCACCAGCTGCGCGTCTACCTGGTTGACCGGCAGCGGCGGATTCGCAACATCTATGGCCTGGGATTCCTGGACCCGCGGCTGCTGCTGACCGACGTGCTGACCCTGTTGGCCGAGGAGGGCGCCCCCCGGGGCCAGGCCGAATAGTCTGGAGATGACCGTGCCGGCCCTGCGCCTCCTGCTTGCCCTGCTGTTGTGGTCCGGCACCGCCGGGGCGGCGGATGTCGCCACGCCCTCCATCGTCACGGAATGGGACCACCGGGCCCTGGCGCGCATCGACCAGCCGCCCTTCGGCCTGCCCTTCGTGGTGCCCCAGCCCGGGGACAACCCGGCCACGGTGGAAAAGATCGCCCTGGGCCGAAAGCTGTTCTTCGACCGCCGCCTCAGCCACAACGGCACCATGTCGTGCGCCATGTGCCACGTGCCGGAACAGGGCTTCACCCAGCACGAACTGGCCACCCCCGTGGGGGTGGAGGGACGCACCGTGCGGCGCAACGCCCCCACGGTGCTGAACGTGGCCTACCAGCGGGTGCTGTTCCACGACGCCCGGGACGACAGCCTGGAAACCCAGATCTTCGGCCCCCTTCTGGCCCATGCGGAAATGGCCAATCCGTCGGTGGGCACGGTTCTGGCCACCATCCGCCGGGCGCCGGACTATGCCGGCCTGTTCGAGGCCGCCTTCGGCGAACCGGTGAACGTGCGCAACCTGGGCCAGGCCATCGCCGCCTGGGAACGAACCCTGCTGTCGGCCAACGCGCCCTTCGACCGCTGGCGCTTCGGCGGCGAGCGCGACGCCGTATCGGCCGCCGTGAAGCGCGGCTTCAACGTGTTCCGGGGCAAGGGCGCCTGCACGGCCTGCCATTTCGTGGGCGGCGACGACGCCCTGTTCACCGACCACGAGGTGCACGACACCGGCATCGGCTTCCACAACGAACGGGAACGGGCGCGGAACCGGAACCCGGTGCCGGTGGAGATCGCGCCGGGCGTGACCGTGCCCCTGGACCGGGCCGCCGTGGAAGCCGTGGGCGAGGCCCCCCAGAAGGACCTGGGCCGCCTGGAGGTGACCGACGACCCCGACGACCTGTACCGGTTCAAGACCCCGGGCCTGCGCAACGTGGCCCTGACGGCGCCCTACATGCACGATGGCTCGCTGCGCACCCTGGAAGCGGTGATCGACTTCTACGACCGCGGCGGCTTCCCGTCCCCCAACCGGGATCCGGTGCTCCAGCCCCTGCACCTGACGGACGGGGAGAAGGCCGACCTGCTGGCCTTCCTGCGCAGCCTGACCGGCGACAACATCGCCGACCTGATCGCCGACGCCCGCAGCGCCCCCGTGGGAAACGTCACGGACTGAGGCGGGCCCTTTCCAGGAAGTGAACCACAGAGACACAGAGGCACAGAGAAGCCGTGCCGGTGGAAAGGATTCACTCACCACAGAGAACACCAAGGTTCACAGAGAATCCACAGGGGCTTCGCTGCGCGAAGCAGAAAAGGCCCGCGCGCTATGCGCGCAACTCTTCCTTCTCTGTGTGATCTCTGTGCATCTCTGTGTTCTCTGTGTTTAAAGAGGCGTTTCAGACGGCACAATTTCTCTGTGCCTCTGTGTCTCTGTGGTTCAACCCTTCTTTCTCACCCCGGCAACGGCGTGATCAGAACGCCGGGCGGGCGCCGCGCAGGCCGTCGGGGCCCATGGTCAGGCGGAAGTCGAACGGCGAGCCCACATGGGGGTCATAGCCGTGCAGGCGTTCCAGGCCCGTCAGGCGGCGGGGCGGGTTGACGGCCACGGCGGTGGTGTCCCAGCCGAACAGCAGTTCCCCATAGCGGGCGCCGTCGAAGGCCGCCGAGGGCCAGCGGGCGGCGTGGCGGTGGAACGCCCCGTTGTGGCAGGCGGCCACGGTCCAGAAGAAGTCGTCGGACACCATGGTCAGGCCCACGGGCGGGCCGTCCAGGGCGCCGGAAGCCCGGGTGGCGCGGGCCAGGCGGTCCAGGTCGGCCGGCGCCAGGTCCACATGGGCCCGGGTGCCGCGCCAGGGGTCCATCACGTCCTCGGCCCGGGCCAGGGCCAGTTCGCTCAGGTCCGCCGGGCCCAGCACGGTGATGTCCAGGGTGCGGGCGGCGGCGTCCACCTCGTAGATGCGCCGCTGTTCCACGTAGACGCCGTTGTAGACGAAACGGTAGCGGTTGGCCGCCCCGGGGGTGCAGGCGGCGCGGATGTCGTCGCCGTCCAGGAAGCTGAACCAGCCCAGGCGCAGGCCCACCGGGTTGTCGGTGGGCGTGTAGGCACAGGCGGCCAGGGCCAGGAGGATCGGCAGGGCCAGAACAATCGACGGGCGTTTCATGGCGTTCTCTTTTGTTTGGTGGCGCTTGTCTTTGGTGGCCGGAAGCGGGGCGGACTCCATGATAGACCCGCCGGCCGGCGGCGTCTGCCACGGCGCCGGGACCAACCTTGCCCCACCGGCCGGCCGGCCATAGAGTGGGCGCCCCATCCCTTCCGGTCCTTCCCGTCCATGCCGCGCGGTCCCTGGTACGCCAACCCCCATCTGTTGCTGGTTCTGACCATGCTGTTCTGGTCGGGCAACGCCATCTGTGGGCGCCTGGCCGGCGGGCTGGTGCCGCCGGTGTCGCTGGCCACCTGGCGCTGGACCCTGGCCTTCCTGGTGGTGGTGCCCTTCGCCGCCCGCTGGGTATGGCGCGACCGGGCGCTGCTGCTGCGCCACTGGCGGCTGATCGTGCTGCTGGGGCTGCTGGGGTCGACGGCCTACAACCTGCTGATCTATTTCGCCCTGAGCCACACCACGGCGGTGAACGTGACCCTGGTGGGCGGCTTGGGGCCGCTGATGGTGCCCGTGGTGGCCTGGATGCTGGACCGCACCCGCATCGGCGGCCGCCAGCTTTTGGCCCTGGGGTTCTGCCTGGCCGGGGTGATGGTGGTCATCGGCCGGGGCGACCCCACCCGCCTGGCGGCCCTGCACGTGGGCCCCGGCGACCTGTTCACCCTGGCCGCCGTGGTGGACTGGGCCTTCTACGCCGTGCTGCTGCGGCGCCTGCCGCCGGGCCTGCACCCCCTGGCCTTCCTGGCCACCACCTTCGGCGTGGGGGTGCTGGGCCACGTGCCGTTCTACATCTGGGAATGGGTGTCGGGGGCGCGCATGGTGGTGACGCCCCTGTCCCTGGGCCTGATCGTCTATGTGGGGCTGTTCCCGTCCATCCTGTCGTTCATGTTCTGGAACCGGGCCGTGGCCCAGGTGGGGGCCACCACGGCCGGCCTGTTCATGAACCTGGTACCCCTGTTCGCCGCCGGCCTGGCCTACATGATCCTGGGCGAGCACCTGGCCCCCTACCACGTGGTGGCCTTCCTGTGCGTGTTCACCGGCATCGCCGTGGGTGCCAGGATCAAGGCCCCCCGCCAGGGATAGGCCAAACCGGCCCGTCAGGGCGTCACGATCACGGCGCCCCGGCGGCCCCCGGCCTCCACCGCCTCGTGGGCCTTCGCGCAGTCGGCCAGGGTGTACGTCTGGTGGATGGGCACGTCCAGCGCCCCCCGGTCCAGCAGGTCCGTCAGGGTTCCGATGGACGCCCGCCGCTGCGCCGGGGTGAGCAGGTAGATCAGCAGCAGGTCGACGGTCACCGCCTTGAACAGCAGCGGATAGACGGGGACCTTCGGAGTCATGTCGAGGGCCGAGCCGTAGACGGCGATGGTGCCGTTCTCGGCGATGACGCGGGAATCCGTCTCGACGTTGAGGCCGAATTCCACCTCGACGATGCGGTCCACGGGGACGCCGCCCGTGCCGTCCAGGATCCGTTCGGCCAGGTCGGGCGCGCGGTAGTCGTAAACGGCGTCGGCCCCGGCGGACCGGGCCCAGGCCAGGCCGGCCTCGCCCGAGGCCGTGGCCAGCACGCGGGCGCCGGCGGCCTTGGCGA
>JAGREA010000396.1 GCA_020446745.1 Rhodobacterales bacterium
CGCACATCGACACCGTGGCCACGGGGGGCCTCTATGACGGCAACCTGGGGGTGCTGGCGGGGCTGGAGGTCATCGCCTGCCTGAACGATGCCGGCGTCACCACCCGCCACCCGGTGGCCGTGGGTTTCTTCACCAACGAGGAAGGGGCCCGCTTCCAGCCCGACATGATGGGCAGCGGCGTCCACCAGGGCGCCCTGGACGCCGAAACCTGCCTGTCCACGGTGGGCATCGACGGCACCACCGTGGGTGACGACCTGGCCCGCATCGGCTATGCGGGGCCGGAACCCGTGGGCACGTTCCGCGCCCGGGCCTATGTGGAACTGCACGTGGAACAGGGCCCGGTGCTGGAGGAATCCGCCACCACCATCGGCGCCGTCACCGGGGTGCAGGGCATTTCCTGGACCGAATACCTGGTCCGCGGCACGTCGAACCACGCCGGCACCACGCCCATGCGCCTGCGCCACGATGCCGGCTACGTGGCCGCCGCCATCGCCGTGGAAGCCCGGCGCATCGCCAAGGACATGGGCGGCGACCAGGTGGCCACCTGCGGCGCCATCGACCTGGAACCCAACCTGGTCAACGTGATCGCCCGCAAGGCGCGCCTGACCATCGACCTGCGCAACACCGACGAGGCCCTACTGCAGGCGGCCGAGCGGCGCCTGGCCGATCACGTGGCGGCCCTGGCCGACAGCGAGGACGTGACCATCGAGGCCCGCTCCCTGGCCCGGTTCGCGCCGGTGGCCTTCGACCCGGCCATGGTGGACCGGGTGGAGGCCACGGCGAAACGCCTGGGCCACACGGTGCGGCGCATGCCGTCGGGCGCCGGCCACGACGCCCAGATGTTTGCCCCCCACTGCCCCACGGGCATGGTCTTCGTGCCGTCCCGGGGCGGCATCAGCCACAACGTGCGGGAATACACGGCCCCCGAGGAGATCCGCGCCGGGGCCGACATCCTGTTGCAGACCGTCCTTGAGTTGGCCGAAGGGTAGCCGCCATGCCGCGAATCCTCACCATCGCCGCCGCCCAGCTTGGCCCCATCGCCCGCGACGAGTCCCGGGCCTCGGCCGTGGCCCGCATGTGCGCCCTGATGCGCCAGGCCAGCGACCGGGGGGCCCATCTGGTGGTGTTCCCCGAACTGGCCCTCACCACCTTCTTTCCGCGCTGGTACATGGAAGACCCGGCGGCCATCGACGCCTATTTCGAGCGCCAGATGCCCAACGCCGACGTCCTGCCCCTGTTCGAGCTGGCCCGCGGCCTGGGCCTGGGCTTCTGCCTGGGCTATGGCGAGCTGACACCCGACGGCCACCACTTCAACGCCGCCGTGCTGGTGGACGCCGCGGGGGCCATCGTCGGCAAGTACCGCAAGGTGCACCTGCCCGGCCACCGCGAGAACGAGCCCTGGCGCCCCTTCCAGCACCTGGAGAAGCGCTATTTCGAGCCCGGCAACCTGGGCTTTCCCGTGTTCGAGGCCCTGGGCGGGCGCATCGGCATGTGCATCTGCAACGACCGCCGCTGGCCCGAGACCTTCCGGGTGATGGGGTTGCAGGGGGTGGAACTGGTGGTGCTGGGCTACAACACGCCGGTGCACTATCCCCCGGCGCCGGAACACGACCACCTGCAGGACTTCCACAACCATCTGGTCATGCAGGCCGGGGCCTACCAGAACGGCACCTGGGTGGTGGGCGTGGCCAAGGCCGGCCGGGAAGAGGGCTGCGACCTGATCGGCGGCACCTGCATCATCGCCCCCACGGGCGAGATCGTGGCCCAGTGCGCCACCCTGGGCGACGAGCTGATCGTCCACGACTGCGACCTGGACCGCTGCCGCGAGATCCAGGACAACATCTTCAATTTCGCCCTGCACCGCGAGCCTGAAAGCTACAGGCTGATCACCGAAACCAAAGGGGCCCAGCGGGGCCCGGGAACGACGTCATGACCCTGGGACTGGAACGCGAGATCACCCACCGCGACACCTATGACCGCAACCTGGAACGCCTGCGCGGCGCCGGGGTGACCCTGCCGCGCCTCGCCGACCTGGCCGATCCCGTGGCCCGCCTGGCCGACCGCCAGGCCGACCTGGCCGCCGTGGACCCCGACGCCCCCCATCCCGGCAACCTGTTCCGCGTGCACTGGCACAACGGCGCCGACCGCCGGTCCCTGGCCGCCGTGCCCGACCACATCGTGCTGGGCCCCGAGCTGACCGGCGTGCCGGCCAAGGTGATCCTGGCCCTGGGCAACCGCTTTCCCATGATCCGCGCCCACAAGGTGCTGGCGGCCTATGGCTGCCTGGTGCCGCGCCTGCTGTCGGGCAAGTTCGATGCCGAACGGCACCGGGCCGTGTGGCCCTCCACCGGCAACTACTGCCGCGGCGGCGTGGCCATCTCGCGCATCCTGGGCTGCCGCGGCGTGGCCGTGCTGCCCGAAGGCATGAGCGCCGAACGCTTCCACTGGCTGGAGGAGTGGACCACCGAGCCGGCCGACGTGATCCGCACCCCGGGCACGGAAAGCAACGTCAAGGAGATCTACGACGCCTGCCACCGTCTGGCCGAGGACCCGGACAACGTGATCCTCAACCAGTTCTCCGAGTTCGGGAACTACATCGTCCACCGGGCCGTCACCGGCCCGGCCCTGGCCCGGGTGTTTCCGGCCGTGAAGGGCGACGGGCCGCTGCCGGCCCGGGCCTATGTGGCGGCCTCGGGCTCGGCCGGCACCCTGGCGGCGGGCGACCACCTGAAGGCGGAACTGGGCACGGCGACCTGCGTGGTCGAGGCCGTGGAATGCCCCACCCTGCTGTACAACGGCTATGGCGAGCACAACATCCAGGGCATCGGCGACAAGCACGTGCCGCTGATCCACAACGTCATGGGCACCGACGTGGTGATGGGCGTGTCCGACGAAGCCACCGACGGCCTGAACATGCTGTTCAACACCACCGTGGGGCGCACCTTCCTGGCCCGCCGGACGGGCCTGGACCAGCAGGCCCTGGCGGCCCTGGGCGACCTGGGCCTGTCGTCCATCGCCAACGTCCTGGCGGCCATCAAGTACGCCAAGTACATGGACCTGGGCCCCGACGACGCGGTGCTCACCGTGGCCACGGACGGGGCCGAGATGTACGGCACGGAACTCACCATGGCGGAAAAGCGCCTGCCCGGCGGCCGCTTCGACGACCTGACGGCGGCCGAGGTCTACGGCCGCTTCCTGCTGGGCACGGCCACAGACCACCTGATCGAGCTGGACCGCCGGGGACGCGAGCGGATCTTCAATCTGGGCTACTATACCTGGGTCGAACAGCAGGGCGTGTCCCTGGCCGACTTCGACGCCCGCCGCGACCCGGCCTATTGGGACGGCCTGATGGACCTGGTGCCCGTGTGGGACGGCATGATCGACGCCTTCAACGCCGGTTGAGGCGCCAAAAAGGGATTTGGGCAGATGAATGATCCCCGCTATGGCGGCCCCCCCGGCGGCCTGCCGCCGCAAAGCCACCTGCTGAGCGGCCGGGCCGTGTTCACGGACGCCTATGCCGTGATTCCCGGCGACGTGATGACCGACATCGTGACCAGCCGCCTGCCGTTCTGGTCCGACGCCCGGTTCTGGGTCCTGGCCCGGCCCCTGTCGGGCTTCGCCGAGACCTTTTCCCAGATGATCGCCGAGGTGGCCCCCGGCGGCGGCTCGGACCGGCCGGAAACGGACCCGGCGGCGGAAGCCGTGCTGTTCGTCACCGACGGCGCGGTGGCGTTGACCCTCGACGGCGCGCCCCACGCCCTGGGCCCCGGCGGCTATGCCTACCTGCCGCCCGGCGCCGCCTGGAGCCTGTGGAACCGGGGCGCCACCCCGGCGCGGTTCCATTGGATCCGCAAGGCCTACGAGCCCGTGGCCGGCCTGGATGCGCCGGACGCCTTCGTGGTCGCCGACGAGGCCGCCATCCCCCCCACGGCCATGCCCGACACCGACGGCGCCTGGGCCACCACCCGGTTCGTCGATGGCGACGACCTGCGCCACGACATGCACGTGAACATCGTGACGTTGCAGCCGGGCGCGGTGATCCCGTTCACCGAAACCCACGTCATGGAACACGGGCTGTTCGTGCTGGAAGGCAAGGCCGTCTACCGCCTGAACACCGACTGGGTGGAAGTGACGGCCGGCGACTTCATGTGGCTGCGGGCCTTCTGCCCCCAGGCCTGCTACGCCGGCGGGCCGGGGCCGTTCCGCTATCTGCTGTACAAGAACGTGAACCGCCAGATGCCCCTGGGGGTGTGAGACGGTGGACGACCACACCATCGCCCTGGAACCCCTGACGGCCGCCGCCTTCGCCCCCTTCGGCGACGTGCTGGCGGCCCGGGGCGCGGCGGACATGGTGATCAACGGCGGCCTGTGCGACCGCTTTCATGACCTGGCCGACGTGCAGGTGCTGGGGGAAGGTGCCCGGGCGGGCATCAGCCTGTTCCGGTCCCGCGCCCGCACCCTGCCCTACCGTCTGGATTTGATGGAACGCCACCCCCTGGGCTCGCAGGCGTTCATGCCCCTGGGGCCGGCGCCGTTCCTGGTCATCGTGGCGCCGGACGCGGGCGGGCGGCCGGGCCGCCCGCGGGCCTTCCGCACGGCCCCGGGCCAGGGGGTGAACTACCACGCGGGGGTGTGGCACGGCGTCCTGACGCCCCTGGTGGACGGCGCCACCTTCCTGGTGGTGGACCGCATCGGGCCGGGGGAGAACCTGGAAGAGGTGGTGTTCGAGACGCCCTATGTGATTGTGGGGTAGGGCGACCCACTTCCCCCTCCGTCATGCCCGTGCTTGTCACGGGCATCCACGACTTTTTCCTCCGCGTCCCTCGGCGTCCTCTGCGTTTCATGCAAGAAGACGTGGATGCCCGCCTTCGCGGGCATGACGGCTTTTATGAGACGGAGAATGAGAGGGTCGCCCCTCAGTAATCATGCGTCCAGTTCACGCCCAGGTTCCCCTGGGCGTTGCTGCCGATCTCGCTTTCCACGGAGATGGACTTGGTCACGTCCACCTCGATGGTCACCGAGCCCGAGCCCGGGTCCAGGCCCCGGTTGACGCCCACGTAGACGCCTTCGGCCACGTACTTTCCGGCGCTCACCCGGGGGCTGCCCTTGTCCCCCGTATCCGCCCGCAGGACGTCCAGCCCGCTGGCCGAGCGCAGCTTGTCCATCACCCCGCCGTCGCCGCTGGCCAGGGAGGCGGCGGCGCTGGCCAGGGCCAGGGCCTCGGCCGGGCCCAGGGAGCCGGCGTTCTTGCCGAACAGCAGGCGGGCCAGAATCTCGTCCTGGGGCATGGCGGGGTCGGAACCCAGGGCGATGGTGGGGGCCGAGGCCCGGCCGCCCACGGTCAGGGTCACCGTCAGGTCCTTGGCCGTGGTGGCGGCCACCACGTCCAGCACCGGGTCCGGCGGGCTGGCGCCGTCCAGGGTCACGGTGCCGCGGGTCACCTGGAACAGCTTGCCCAGGGCCGTCACCTGGCCGCGCACGATCTCGATGGTCCCGTCCACCCGGGGCGCCGCCGAGGTGCCGGTGACGACGATGCGCCCGGCCCATTCGGAATCCACCCCGCGCCCGCGCACGAAGGCGCGGCGGGGGATGTTCACCGTCACGTCCAGGTCCAGGGCCTTTTGCGGCGGGGCGGCGGCGGCCTTTTCGGCCTGGGCGTCGGACTCCTCGGTAATGTCCAGCACCACCACCGACGGCGGCAGGTTGTCCAGCAGGCGCACCTCCACCGGCTCCAGGGTCAAGTCGCCCTTCACGGCGCCGCCGCCGTCGGCCAGGGACAGGTCCACGGTGCCGCCGATGAAGGCGTCCAGGTCGTCGCGGCGCACGAAACGCAGGGCGTTCAGGTCCACCCGCGCCGTCACCGTGCTGGCGTCCAGGGCCAGGTTCGCCTGGGCGGACAGACGCCCGGCCTCGCCGTCGGTGCCCTGGGCGGTGATGGTCAGGGCCTCGCCGCCCTTGGCGTTCACCGTCAGGTCCGTCAGGCGGGTGCCCCAGGTCAGGTTCTCGTACAGGCCGTTGGTGATGTCGGCCTGGCCGGTCACGGCCGGGGCGTCCAGGGTGCCGGCCAGGGCCAGGTCCACGGCCACGGCGCCGGCGATGTGGTGCTCGGCGGCGGGGATGTAGGGTTCCAGTTCCGCCAGGTCGCCCCGCCACACCAGGGCCCCGGCCAGGGCCCCGCCCGGCACCGGCGCCGGCAGGCCGCCCCCGGCCGGGCGCGCCACGGGCAGGGACAGGTGGGCCTTCAGGGGTTCCTTCACCGGGCCGGACAGGCCCGCCTGCAACGCCAAAGTGCCGTCGGCCAGGGCCGCCGTGGCGTCCAGGGCCAGGGCCGGCAGCACCACGTCCTGGCCCAGGTCCGCCAGGTCCGTGCGGGCGGCGCGCAGGGCCAGGGTGACGTCGGCCCGGTCGGCGCCGGGGGCCAGGGCCACCCGGCCCTTGGCGTCCAGGGTGCCGTCGGGGATGGGGCCCTTGGCGGCGACCTTGGCCAGGGCCAGGGGCAGGCCGGCGGCATCCAGGTTGGCGGCGATGGCCTCGCCCCGCACCGTGGCGTCCAGGGCCAGGCGGCCGGACCCCACGGCCAGGTCCAGCGGCCCCAGGACCAGGCCGTCGCCATAGGCCAGGTCCACCGGCCCGTTCAGGCGCAGGGCCTGGCCGGCCACCTGGCCGTCCAGGGCGGCCAGGGTCAACAGGCTGTCGTCGGGGCGCAAATGGCCCTTGGCGGCCAGGGCGAAGGTTTCGGCCAGGCGCCCGGCCAGGTCGGCCCGCCAGTCCAGCGCCTTGGCCGTGCCGGTGGCCTGCAACCGGGCCGACTCCAGTTTCACGGGGCCCTGGGTCAGGTCCCGGGCCGTCACGTCCACGGCCACGTCGCCGGCCAGGTTGGCGTCGGCGGTGGCCTCCAGGGCCGCCAGGCGGGTGCCGTCCAGCGACAGGTCGGCCAGGGCCACCCGGGCCTGGACCGTCTGCGCGCCCTTCCGGGCCCCCAGCACCACGCGGCCGTCGCCGGACCCGGCCAGGGCCAGCCCGGCCAGTTGGCCCAGGGGCGCCAGGTCGGTGAGGGCCAGGGTGACCGTGCCCTTGGCCAGGGTGCCGACCACCAGGGCACCCCGGGCCGACACGCCCGGCAGGTCGGCCCGCAGGTCGTCCAGGGCCACGGCGCCATCGGCGCCCACGGCGGC
>JAGREA010000397.1 GCA_020446745.1 Rhodobacterales bacterium
CGGCCGGGCCCAGGGCCACCACCAGGGCGTGGGCGTCGGTGGCCTCCATCAGGCGGCGCTGGTTGTCGTTGTAGGGGCGCACGTGGCGGCGATAGCTCTGGTCGCGGTGTTCCTGGTCCCCGTTGTCCTGGTTCAGGGGGTCCCAGGGGGCGCCACGGGGGCTGCCCGGGGGTACCAGGGCATGCAGGTCGGCGTCGCGGGTCGACTTGCGGCGGATGGATTTCTTGGCCAAAGGAGCCTCCTTCAAGAGTCCAGGCTGGATTCCGGGCGGATGTCTGACGTCCGATCGGGCGCATGAAAAAGCCGCCTCGAAGGCCGAGGCGGCGGTGTCGTCCGTTCATGGGTCCGTGCGGGCCGGGCCACGGTGCGGTGGTCCGGTGCTAGGGCGGGTTCCGGTCGCATTCTGCGTAACCCCGCGAGGCGCATGTGTCGCGTCTCCAATTTCCTGGCGTCTACCCTTGGCACGGAACTTTAAGTGCTGGTCCGGCGGAAGGAAAGCTACATTTTTTGGGCATCATTAAACGTTCATACAACATTTTGTGTCAGACACGGTTTCCCCGGCCCCGCATTTCCCGGGCGAACACGTACAGCCCGCTGGCGGCGATGACCAGGGCGCCCACCACCGTCCACCCGTCCGGCAGGTCGCCGAACACCAGGAAGCCCAGGGTGGTGGCCCAGATCAGCGACGAATAGCTGAACGGCGTGACCACCGATGCCGGGGCCGACTGGAAGGCCTTGATCAGGGCGAACTGGCTGGTGCCGCCGAACAGGCCCATCAGCACCATCAGGCCCCAGTCCCCGGCCGTGGGGGCCTGCCAGGAGAAGGGCACCACCAGGCTGCTGACCAGGCCCCCCACCAGGGCGGTATAGACCAGGGTGGTCATGGGGGCGTCGGTGCGGCTCAGCTCCCGCGTGGCGATCTGGTAGAAGGCGTACAGGAAGGCCGCGCCCAGGGGCAGCAGCATGGCCAGGTCCATGGCCGCCGTGCCCGGGCGGATGATGATCATGGCACCCACGAAGCCCACCGCCACGGCGGCCCAGCGCCGGGGGCCCACCCGTTCGCCCAGCAGCGGCACCGACAGGCCGGTGACCATCAGCGGGGCGATGAACATCATGGCGCTGGCGCTGGCCAGGGGCACGTAGCGCAGGCCGGTGAAGAACAGCGCCGTGGTGCCGGCCAGCAGCAGCGCCCGGCCGGCCTGGAAGCCCAGACGCTTGGTCCGGGCCACGTCGGGCAGGCGCCGGTGCAGGATGGCCGCCAGCAGCAGGAAGTGGAAGGTGTAGCGGGCCCACACCACCTGGGCCACGGGATAGGTGGCGGCCAGGTGCTTGGCCAGGGTGTCCATGGACACGAACAGCAGCATGGTCAGCAGGATCCAGGCGATGCCCCTGCCGGGCTCGTTGCGTTGGCCTGTGGAGGGGGGCTGGGCCATGGAACGGACGCACCAAAAAAGGGGCCCACGGCCCCGGAGCCATCCACCCTAGGGCAAAACGGCTGGGCGCGGAATTGTCCTGACGGCATGGGGCCCATGTCGCCCGCCCAGGCACCGATGGGGATCGCGGCTCGGCCGCGGATGCAAAAAAGTTTGATCGCGCAACCATTGGGCGGCATGCTCGCCGGATCGAAGAGGGCCCCCGCGGCCGGACCGGCCCCGGGCCAGTCCACCGCCGCGGAAATGGCCCCGGCACCAGCCATCGGGCGCCGCGGCGCGCCGGTCGTCCCCGGGGGGGGCGCGGCCGGATGGGTGGCGGATGCGCGCTTCACGATGGAGAGAACGGGAGAAAACGACCATGGCCAATCGAATACCGGGTCTGGCGGGGCTGGCCCTGCTGGCGGGGCTTGCGCCCGGCATCGCCCACGCCGAATTCCAGGCGCCCACCTGCAACGCCCTCGTCAACTGGGCGGCGGCCGGGAACGTCGCCGACAAGCTTTCGAGCGGCGCCAATTACCGCGTGTTCCAGGGCGGTGCCCGGCTGTTCAGCGGCCTGATGGACCGGAACTTCGTGCCGGTGTTCGGCGTGCCCTTCGATCAGGTCACCGACGCCCAGTTGACGGCCCTGTCGGCCCTGTCGGGGGACTGCCGCCTGAAGCTGCGCGCCGCCTGGCAGAAGCAGCGCACCGCGGCCATGCAGAACCTGGTGTCGCATTCGGAATCGTATCTGTACGCCGTGTTCTTCGCCGGCTCGAAACAGACCGCCCAGCTGCTGAAGGTGATGGCGCTGCAACGGAAGGCCTATGTCGCCTACGGCCAGGCAGTGGAGGTGAAGGCCGCCCAGGAAGCGGAGCTGGCCACGCTGAAGCCGTCGCTGGAAAGCATCGAACGGGTGCGGGCCATGCAGGGCGAAAAACTGCTGGCCTTCCTGGGCAGCGACGCCGACCTGCACCGGCAGAACCTGGACCGGCACCTGAAGGGCATGGTCGATGGCATCATCGTGCGCAACGCCACGGCCATGCGCGAGGCCCCGGCGACGCTGGAAGGGCTGCGGAAGATCGTCGCCCTGAACGTCGATACGCGCAAGGACCTGGGCAAGATGCGCAGTTCCTCCTGGACCGTGTTCAACACCGCCTATGCCGACTCGATCAACAAGGCGGCGGCGGGCGCGATCGATGGATTCAAGGCGGAACTGGCGGCGCTGCCGCCCACCGACGAGGGCATGGCGACGGTGCGCAAGTCCCCGGTCACGCTGTTTCCCTACAAGCCGGTTCCGGCCAACTACGCGGCCTATCAGGCGGCGGCCCGCGACCGTCTGGCCGCCATGGGCGTCGAGCGCAAGGCGGCGGCCTGCGCCGACACCCTGGCGAAACGCAACCTGACCGACATCGCCGGCATCAAGCTGCTGGGTGCCAGGGGCGAATCCAC
>JAGREA010000398.1 GCA_020446745.1 Rhodobacterales bacterium
AGACCCTGGGCTGGCACGGTGCCCGCAGGCGCAACGGAAAGACGGGAGGATCGCCATGACCGCCGCCGCGACGGAACAGGCCCTGATCGACGCCGTGCTGCCGTTCTGGTTCGGCGTCGAGGCGCCGGGCCGGGACCTGGCCTACCAGCCCCGCTGGTTCGAAAAGGATCCCGCATTCGATGCCGTAATCCGCGCGTGCCTGCGGCCGCTGCACGACGCGGCGGCGGCCGGCGGCCACGACGCCCTGGTCACCTCGCCCCACGGCGCCCTGGCCCAGGTGATCCTGCTGGACCAGGTGCCCCGCAACCTTTTCCGCGACTCGCCCCGCGCCTTCGCCACCGATCCCCAGGCCCGGGCCCTGACCCGTACCGCCCTGGACCGGGGCTGGGACCAGGCCCTGCACCCCCTGGAGCGCCTGTTCCTGTACCTGCCCCTGGAGCACAGCGAATCCCTGGCCGACCAGGACCTGTCCGTGGCCCTGATGACGCCCCTGGGCGAGCGCTTCGCCGACTATGCGGAACGGCACCGGGTGATCATCGCCCGGTTCGGCCGCTTCCCCCACCGCAACGCCGCCCTGGGCCGCGACAGCACGGCCGAGGAACGGGACTTCCTGACCCAGCCGGGATCGTCCTTCTGATGGCCCCCGCCAGCGACGACGGCGAGGACGACATTCGCGGCCTGATCGCCCGGGTGGACCGGGTGGCCGACCGCCTGATGCCCAACGAGCGGGACCTGTTCGACGAGATCCGCCAGCGCCTGTCCGGCAACGGCGGCGCGCCGGCGTTCGAGGACCGCGCCTGCCTGGAAGTCATGTTGCGCAACGTGCTGATTCGCGCCGGCAAGGCCCCGGGACGGGACAAAACCTGATGAAATCCTTTGTCTTGAAGCCGATCACGGCCCAATATCAAGGGCAGATTCCGTCGGGTGAAGGTCGCCCCGGACGGGAAAGGGAGCACAGCATTCCGTCATGACCAATGCGGAGACCCTCTATTACCGGTATGGCAGTCGAATCACCTCCGGCGTGTCCCTGCTGTTGTACGATCGCGTGCTTGAGGACCCCCAACTGCAAGGCTATTTCGCGCACATGGGGGACCTGGAGAACATGCGCCAGCATTTCTCCGACATGATGTGCATGGTCACCGGCGGGCCCAACATCTACCACGGGCGCGACCTGCGGGAAGCCCACCGGAACCTGAACATCAGCAACGCCGACTACGACCGCCTGCTGGAACACCTGCACGCCTGCCTGGTGCGGGTGGGTACCACGGTCGACGAGGCCCAGGCCGTGGTCGAGCTGATCGACACGCTGCGCGACCAGGTGGTGTCGGCCTGACGCCCGCCCCCAGGCCTTCCCGGCCAAACCAAGCCCGAGGCCCCCATGTACTATGACGCCGGCACGCCCCACGGCCTGCCCCACGACCCGTTCAAGAGCTGCATCGTGCCCCGGCCCATCGCCTGGATCACCACCCTGTCGGCCGACGGGGTGGTCAACCTGGCGCCGTTCAGCTTCTTCAACGGCATCGCGTCGGACCCGCCCATGGTCATGTTCTCGGCCACCGGCACCACCCTGGGCCAGCCCAAGGACACCCTGCGGAACTGCCGCGAGACCGGCGAGTTCGTCGTCAACATGGCCACCGAGGACATGAAGGAGGCCATGAACGCCACCTGCGCCCCGCTGCCGCCCGAGGACGACGAACTGGCCCTGGCCGGCCTGACGGCCCTGCCGTCGCGCCACGTGGCGCCGCCCCGGGTGGCGGAATCGCCCGTGCACCTGGAATGCCGGGTGCACGACGTGATCGCCCTGCCGGCCGACGATCCGGCCTCGCCCAACACCCTGGTGCTGGGCCGCGTGCTGGGCGTGCACATCGACGAGCGGGTGCTGACCGACGGCCTGATCGACATGGAAAAGGCGCGCCCGCTGGCGCGCCTGGGATACAAGGACTACACGGTGGTGGACCGGGTGTTCGCCATGGACCGGCCCCAGGGCCGGCCCTAACCGATTCCCCCGGCCGTCAGCGGGCCGGCGAGATGCGGACCCGCAGGCTGCCCGTGGCCGATGCCGTGTTGCCGCTTTCCGGCGCCTTCGCCTCGGCCACCACGGTCAGGTCCAGTTCACCGGCGTAGGTGTCGGGTACGGTCAGGGTCAGGTTGTCCAGATCGGCGGCCGTCAGGGCCCAGGCGCCACCGCCCTGGTCGGTGCCGGCCGACAGGCGGGCCTTGTCGGGCAGGCCGATGAGCGACAGTTCGGTCACCCGGGTGCCCGGCGAAACGATGGTGCGGATGCCGATGGGAATGGGCGCTGAGGCCAGCCCCTGGGCGTCGAACACCACCAGCTGGACCGAGGCCGGCACGCCTTCCGGCGGCGGTGGCAGCGGTTCGTCCATGGGGCCGCTGGCCGTTTCGAAGCCCGTCAGCTCGCCTTCCATGACGGCGCCGCTGTCGGCGTCCATGATGCTGCGGACCTGGCCGTAGCCCAGGTAGCCGCCCACGACCAGCATCACGGCGGTCAGGGTCGCCGCCCCCTTGGACAGGGCGCGGCCCAGGCGGATCTGGCGCTTGTGCGTGTTTTCTTCACGCTCGGCGACCACGTTCGCCCATCCGGCGGGTTCGGTCTGCGCATTCATTCTGTCTGCTCCCAATGGTGCCGTTGGCGGCCGACGCCGGTTTGAGATGCAACCGTCATCAACGTGTCACTGCCCCGGCATCATATCATGCCGGCAAACCCCGTCACAGCAGCCCGCGCTTTAAGCGCATGCCCATGATCTTATTGCGCGTCTCCCCGCTCCTCCCGCCAGGCCGTCACCCTGGCCGCCACGCCGGCCGAAACCCGCTTGCGGCGCCGGACGATCGGGGGAACAGTACCCCCGGCCGCCCGCGGCCGCCTCGCATGTCCCCCTTGGCCAG
Organism: Rhodobacterales bacterium; assembly: GCA_020446745.1. Taxonomy (GTDB): domain Bacteria; phylum Pseudomonadota; class Alphaproteobacteria; order Rhodospirillales; family JACKKN01; genus JAGREA01. The sequence continues at coordinate 2,905 of JAGREA010000398.1, forward strand.
GAGCCGCGCCGCGTGAGCAACGGCACCCAGAAGGACTGGATCACCCGCGCCAAGCGCCTGCTGCGCCTGCGCATGATCGTGCCCATCCTGCGGGCCCGCGAACGGCCCCACCACACGGCGCGGGGTGTCTACGTGGGGCTGCTCACGGCCATGACCCCCACCGTGGGCATCCAGATGATGACCGTGCTGGCCCTGTGGTGGGCGGCCAAGCTGTTCTGGCCCCGGCTGTCGTTCAACCTGGTGGTCGGCATGATCTGGACCGGCATCACCAACCTGCTGACCCTGCCGCCGTTCTATTACCTGTTCCTGGTGACCGGAAAGGTGATGATGGGCCAGTGGGACGCCCTGAACGACTACGACGCCTTCGCCGCCGAGCTGCAGACGGCCCTGGCCATGAAGGCCGGCTTCTTCGAAAGCCTGTACGTGTACATGGTGCGGCTGTTCGAGAACTACGGCCTGCCCATGTTCGTGGGCTGCATTCCCTGGGCCATCGGCTCCAGCTGGCTGGGCTATGTGTGGACCCTGCGCCTGATGCGCCGGTTCAAGGAAGACCACCGCCGCCGCTTCGGCTCGGTGCTGGACCGCGAACCCTGACCAGGATGCTGAAATCGGCGAACCAGACGGCGCCAACCCTTCGAGACGGCCGCTCCGCGTCCTCCTCAGGGTTAGTTTTTTCAATACGTTACGCCCTCATGCTGAGGAACGCCGAAGGCGCGTCTCGAAGCATTGTCTCCTCAAGCGAGGCGTGTTCAGCAGCCTGTTACCGCCCCGCGTTGTCGCGGATGATGCGCCGGGTCAGGTGCCAGACCAGCTTGCCGAACTTGGGATCGTCGAATCCCTTCAGGTTGTCCACGTAGCCCTCGGCGTCGGACAGCAGGTCGGTGCGGTCGCAGAAGATGGCCCGCAGGTGGGTGCGCTTGTCCGACGGCCCGCCGCCGGGCGGCAGGGTGCGTTCCTGGCACACGCGCTCGCCGTTGAAGGGGCCGCCGTTGAACACCAGGATCACCCGGATGTCCTCCGACGCCGCCTCTTCCTTGTACAGCGTGAACTTGCCGGGCAGCGCGGTCATGGCCTTTTCCATCTGTGCCAGCACCACGTCGGTGGTGCGCTCGATGGGCCCGTCGAAGGGCTCGCCGGCAACCTGCACCCACACCGGCCCCTTCTTCACCACGCTGACGTAGCTGCTCCACACGATGGAACCGCGGTAATAGTTGTCGACGGTGGTGGGCACGTCCTCGCAGGCGCCCAGCAGGGCACCCAACGCGCCGGCGATGACGCCGAAAAGGGCGGGTCTGGCCATGGTCCGGGGTCTTCCTTCTGTTGCGGGGCTTCTGGACCATGCCCGCCCCCGGAGGGCGAATCAAGGACGACCGTCACACCCCGGCGCCGCGGCCGGAAAAGAGGTTCCCCAAGGGTGGAATTGGTAGGCGGGGGAGGAATCGAACGCTCCGACCTCTGCCATGTAAAGACAGCGCTCTGCCACTGAGCTACCCGCCTGCGAAGCCCCGGCAGGTTGGGCCAGAACACCCTTTGCCGTCAAGGGGTTCAGGCGAATCCCAGGCGGACCAGGGCGCCACGGAAGCGGCGGTCCAGTTCGCGGTCGCGGATGGGGAAGGCCTCGAAGAACATGGTGATGCCGGCGTCGGGCCGGCCGGCGCGGACCTGATCGCGCCACCGCTCGGCGCCCCGGCGGTCGCCGTCCAGCTCGCAGGCCGCGGCGGCGATCATGGCGATGTAGAAATGGGCCCCGGGCTGGCGCGCCGCCTTTTCCGCCAGGTGCCGCGCGTCGGTGAAGTCCTCGGTGCCCACGTGGGCCATGGCCTTGGCGCCGTACATGGCGTACAGCAGCGGGTCCAGCGGGCTGAGCGACAGGGCCTTGTCGGCGTTGGCCTGGGCCGCCGCCGGGTCGCCCACGAACACCTTGTTCAGGCCCTTGGTGTAGTGGGCCTGGGCGAAGTTGGGGTTGACCAGCAGGGCCCGGTCCAGCCATTCGAACCCGGCGTCCAGGTCCCCCTGCAGCCACCGGGCGCGGCCCATGTTGAAGGCGGCGAAGGGATCGTGGGGGTCGATGTCCAGGGCCGCGCCGGCGGCCCCGGCGGCCCGGTCCAGCAGGCTGCGCCGGTCGTCGCCGAACAGCATGAAGGCCTGCTGCCAGAAGGTGAACGACAACCCGGCGTGGGCCCGGGCGAATTCCCGATCCAGGTCCAGGGCGGCGCGGAAGTGGCCGGCGGCGATGTCGTTGTCGGCGGCGTTGAAGCGGTAGATATGGCGCAGGCCCAGGTGGTAGTGGGACCAGGCGTCCAGCTCGGCCGGCGACAGGCGCCGGGCGTGCTCGGCCTCGAACCGGGGCACGTGGATTTCCAGGGCCGTGACGGTGGCGGCCACGATGTGGCCCCGGGCCACGTGGACCTCGGTCAGCAGGGTGGCATAGCGTTCCGACCACACCAGGGCGCCGTCGGCCGCCGACAGCAGCTCGATGGAGATGGTGATCATGTCGCCGATGGCCTCGACGGTGCCGGTCATCACATAGCGCACGCGCAGTTTCTCGGCCACTTCCTCGGGCCGGGCCGTCTCGGGATCGAAGCGGAACGACGAGCCCCGGGCGATGATGTGCAGCCAGCCCAGCTTGGACAGGTTGGCGATCAGCTCGGCCGGCAGGGCGTCGGCGATGGGGGGCCCGGTGGGGCCGCCCTCGGGCCCCATGAACTGGAACCGCAGCACCGCCAGCGAGGCCCGGTCGGTGCCCACGGGCGGCGCCGGGTCGGGCGCCGGGCCGGGCGCGGGAGAAAAAAACACGGGCCGGGTGGGCGGCGCCGGCGCCACGGCGGCCACGGGAGCCACGAACCGGAAACCCACGCCGTGGACGGTGCGGATGGTGCCTTGCGCCGTGCCGCTGTCGCCCACCGCCTTGCGGGCCTGCTTGACGGCCGTGGCGACGGTGGAATCGCTGACCACCCGGCCGCCCCAAACGGCGTCGATCACGTCGTCCTTGGTCACCACCCGCCCGGCGTTCTCCACCAGGAAGACCAGCAGGTTGAAGGCCTGTTTTTCAAGATGGACGGGCCCGTCCGGGCCGACGAGTTCGGCCCGGTCGCGGCTGAGCAGAAAATCACCGAACGCCCACTCCATGCATAGCACCTTAGGCGCAACTCCGGCGTTTTCTAAGAAATCCCCATGATTTCCCCAGGTTGCCTTCAAGCACGGCCGGGCGGATGTCGCCACACTGCCGATCAGTCAACGAACACACCCCCTCCCCCGTTTCGCCCGAAAGGACACGACATGACCATCCACATGGATATCCAGCCCGACTTCACGGCCATCAAGAACAAGCAGAACGCCGCCTGGAGCTCCGGCGACTACGCCGTCATCGGCGCCACCCTGCAGATCGTCGGCGAACACCTGGCCGAAAGCCTGGACCTGACCCCCGGCTCCGCCGTGCTGGACGTGGCCGCCGGCAACGGCAACGCCACCCTGGCCTTCGCCCGGCGCTGGCACGACGTGACCTCCACCGACTACGTGTCGGGCCTGCTGGACAAGGGCCGGGCCCGGGCCGCGGCCGAGGGCCACTATGTGGACTTCCAGCTGGCCGACGTGGAATCCCTGCCCTTCGCCGACAACAGCTTCGACGCCGTGGTCTCCACCTTCGGCGTGATGTTCGCCCCCAACCAGCAGCAGGCGGCGGCCGAGCTGATGCGCGTGTGCCGGCCCGGCGGGCGAATCGGCCTGGCCAACTGGACCGCGGGCGGCTTCATCGGCCAGCTGTTCAAGGTGCTGGGCGGCCACGTGGCACCGCCGGCGGGCGTGCAGTCCCCGGCCCTGTGGGGCAACCCGGCCTGGCTGGACACCACCTTCGCCAGCGCCCGTTCGGTGAACGTGGACCTGCGGCACTTCACCTTCCGCTACCGTGACGCGGCCCACTTCGTGGATGTGTTCCGCACCCTCTACGGCCCGGTCCACAAGGCCTTCCTGGCCCTGGACGCGGCCGGCCAGGCGGCCCTGGAGCGCGACATGGTCGCCCTTTTGGAACGCATGAACACGGCCACCGACGGCTCCCTGGCCGTGCCTGGCGAGTACGCCGAGGTCGTCATCACCAAGTGATGAACCCGGGAGCGGGCGCGCCTTCGGGCGCGCCCGTTGCCGCGTCCGCTTCCCTGCCTCTTTCCCCTCGCCAAGCAATTGTGCGGGCTGCCCGATCAGGCCTTCGGCGACTTGAGCAAGGGCGATAAAGCCCCCCTTCACCCGCGACACCATGCTGTCC
>JAGREA010000399.1 GCA_020446745.1 Rhodobacterales bacterium
CCTGACCAGCGCGTGGCCCTGCCCAAGCCGTCCATCGACACCGGCATGGGCCTGGAACGCATCGCCGCCGTCATGCAGGGCACCCACGACAACTACGAAATCGACCTGATGCAGGCCCTGATCCACGCCTCGGCCGAGGCTTCGGGCACGGACCCCAACGGGTCCCACAAGGTGTCGCACCGGGTCATCGCCGACCACCTGCGGGCGTCCTGCTTCCTGATCGCCGACGGCGTGCTGCCGTCCAACGAGGGCCGCGGCTACGTGCTGCGGCGGATCATGCGCCGGGCCATGCGCCACGCCCAGCTCATGGGCTGCAGGGACCCGCTCATGTGGCGCCTGGTGCCGGCCCTGGCGGCCAAGATGGGCGGCGCCTTCCCCGAACTGGTGCGCGCCCAGCCGCTGATCACCGAAACCCTGAAGCTGGAGGAAACCCGGTTCAAGAAGACCCTGGACCGGGGCCTGAAGCTGCTGGACGAGGCCACGGCCGACCTGGGCGCCGGCGACCGCCTGAACGGCGAAACGGCCTTCACGCTGTACGACACCTACGGCTTCCCCCTGGACCTGACCCAGGATGCCCTGCGGGCCCGCGACATCACGGTGGATACCGACGCCTTCAACGCCGCCATGGACCGCCAGCGGGCCGAGGCCCGGGCCGCCTGGGCCGGTTCCGGCGAGGCCGCCACCGATACCGTGTGGTTCGCCGCCCGCGAGGAGCTGGGGGCCACGGAATTCCTGGGCTACGACACGGAAAGCGCCGAGGGCCAGATCGTCGCCCTGGTGGTGGACGGGCAGCGGGCCGACAGCGCCCCGGCCGGCCAGGCCGTGGCCGTGCTGGTCAACCAAACGCCCTTCTACGGCGAATCCGGCGGCCAGATGGGCGACGCCGGGGTGATCACCGGCGCGGATGGCCTGCGCATCGCCATTGCCGACACCCAGAAGAAGCTGGGCGACCTGCACGTGCACATGGGCACGGTGGAAGCCGGCACCGCCGCCGTGGGCGCCGACGTGGCCCTGACCGTGGACCACGCCCGGCGCTCGGCGCTCAGGGCCAACCATTCGGCCACCCACCTGCTGCACGAGGCCCTGCGCCGCCGGCTGGGCGACCACGTGACCCAGAAGGGCTCGCTGGTGGCGCCGGACCGCCTGCGCTTCGACATCAGCCACCCCAAGCCCGTGACCGGCGACGAGATGGCGGTGGTCGAGGCCCTGGTCAACACCCAGGTGCGCGAGAACACCGACGTGGTGACCCGCCTGATGGATCCGGAAGCGGCCGTCGAGGCCGGCGCCATGGCCCTGTTCGGCGAGAAGTACGGCGACGAGGTGCGCGTGGTTTCCATGGGCACGCGGGAAGACGGCGAGCGGGTCTATTCCACCGAGCTGTGCGGCGGCACCCACGTGAAGCGCACCGGCGACATCGGCCTGTTCAAGGTGGTGTCGGAAGGGGCCGTGGCCGCCGGCGTGCGGCGCATCGAGGCCCTGACCGGGGCCGGCGCCCTGGCCTATTTCGAGGAGCAGGACGCGGCCCTGCGCGATGCCGCCGCCCTGCTGAAGGCCCAGCCGGCCGAGGTACCGTCGCGGGTCAAGGCGCTGATCGAGGAACGCCGCAAGCTGGAAAACGAGCTGGCCGAGGCCCGGCGCAAGCTGGCCACGGGCGGCGGCGGGGCCGCGGCCGCGCCGGCCATCAAGCAGGTGGGCAGCACGGCCTACCTGCCCAAGCTGCTGGACGGCGTGCCGGCCAAGGAAATGAAGGGCCTGGCCGACGACCTGAAGGCCCAGGTGGGCTCGGGCGTGGTGGCCCTGGTCAGCGTCAACGACGGCAAGGTGTCGCTGGTGGTGGGCGTGACCGACGACCTGACGGGTTCGGTCAGCGCCGTGGACCTGGTGCGCGCCGGCTCGGCGGCGGTGGGCGGCAAGGGCGGCGGCGGCCGCCCCGACATGGCCCAGGCCGGCGGCCCCGACGCCGCCAACGCCCAGGCGGCGCTGGACGCCATCGAAACGGCCCTGGCGGGGTAGGAAATACGGCGAACTTCGGCGGGTCGCCGGGCGTCTTTGTCCGCCCGGCCGTGCCGCCCGGTGGTATGATTCCCGCCCACACCCCCGGGAGGACCCGCCCCATGCCCGACCCCACCTGCATCTTCTGCAAGATCGTCGCCGGAGAGATCCCGGCCATCCGCGTCCACGAGGACGACCGCACCATCGCCTTCATGGACATCAACCCGGCCAACCCGGGCCATGTGCTGGTGGTGCCCCGGGGCCACGCGCCGGACCTGTACGCCATGCCGGCCGACGACCTGGCGGCCTGCGCCCTGACGGCCCAGCGGGTGGCCCGGGCCGTGCGCCGGGCCGTCACGCCCGAAGGCGTCAACCTGGTCCAGGCCAACGGCCCGGGCGCCGCCCAGTCGGTGATGCATTTCCACGTCCACGTCCTGCCCCGGTTTCAGGGCGACGACCTGAAGCTCAACTGGGGCCTGACGCCCGGCGACCTGGAAGCCATTTCCGAAATGGCGGAAAAGATCCGCGATGCCATGGCGGCATCCGACGCCACATGAACAATCGTTAAGGTTCCGTCCACGGTGCGGAAAGGCGCCGGGGGCCATGCTTGTCTCATCGAACAACAAACGGCCGGCGCGCCAAACCCCGCCCGGCCCCCGAATGGAGACAAGACCATGCGCAACCCCACCAAGATCCTCACCGCGTCCCTGCTGGCCCTGGCCGTCGCCGTGCCGCTTTCCCTTTCCGCCCAGCAGGCCTATTCGGCCAGCACGCCCGACACCGCCCAGGTGGCCCAGCCCAGCCCCGGCCAGCAGGCCCTGCAGAAGTTCTCCCAGGCCGGCGACCAGGTGTTCTCCAACGTCCGCGCCGCCCGCTACGCCCTGGTCAACGGCCACCCGGACATGGCCAAGAAGCTGCTGGACGAGGCCAAGACCGCCCTGGGCGAGGCCCGGAAGGACCAGCCGACCCTGGAAACCACCACCGCCATCTCGGTGGGCGGCAAGCTGGTGGAAAACACCACCTCGAAGGACGTCATGAAGTACGTGCCGGTGGACAGCAAGATCTGGGTTTCCGAGGACGTGACCCTGTCGAAGGACGTGAAGGACCGCATCGACAAGGCCAACGCCCACGTGAAGGCCGGCAACCGCGACAAGGCCATGGACGAGCTGCGGCCCGCCGCCATCGACGTGAACATCACCCACTACTGGCTGCCGCTGGACCAGACGGGCCAGAACCTGGACAAGGCCATCTCGCTGTCCGGCGACGGCAAGTTCTACGAGGCCAACCTGGCCCTGAAGGCCATCGAGGACAGCGTGCAGATGGAATCGGTGATCTCCGACTCGCTGATGTAGCCCCACCCCTTTGGCCCCCCATCGGAGCACCCCGCATCGCCTGGCCCTGCGGGGTGTTCGACGCCTTGGTCTTTGCCCGTCGGAGTCCCTAACATGGACGCCATCGCCAACCGGGAACTCGGCGCCCGCCACGCCGGCCCCACGCCGCACGAGCCCATGAAGATCCTGATCGTCGAAGACAACGACCGCGTCGCCCAGTTCGTCTGCAAGGGCCTGCGCCAGGCGGGCCACGCGGTGGACCACGCCGCCAACGGCCGCGACGGACTGTTCCTGGCCTCGTCCGAGCCCTACGACGTGATCGTGCTGGACCGCATGCTGCCCGGCGGCATCGACGGGCTTTCCATCGTCGATGCCCTGCGCCGCACCGGCAACCAGACCCCCATCCTGATCCTCAGCGCCATGGGCGAGGTGGAGGACCGCATCCGCGGCCTGCGGGCCGGCGGCGACGACTACCTGGCCAAGCCGTTCGCCTTCGGCGAGCTGGAGGCCCGGGTGACGGCCCTGGCCCGGCGCAACACGGGGCCGGCCAACGAGACGGTGCTGGCGGTGGCCGACCTGCGCATGGACCTGCTGGCCCGCAAGGTGACCCGCGACGGCCAGGCCATCGCCCTGCAGCCCCGGGAATACACCCTGCTGGAATACCTGATGCGCCACGCCGGCCAGGTGGTCACGCGCACCATGCTGCTGGAAAACGTGTGGGACTACCACTTCGACCCCCAGACCAACGTGATCGACGTGCAGATCAGCAAGCTGCGCCAGAAGATCGACGCCCCCTTCGGCCGGCCGCTGCTGCACACCCTGCGCGGCGTCGGCTACCGGCTGGATGGCGATGTTTAGGCTGTGGCAGTCCACGGCGTTCCGCATCACCCTGGGCTATACCCTGGTTTTCCTGCTGTCGTTCCAGGTGCTGCTGGGGTTCCTGTGGTGGCGCACGGCGGCCACCCTGGACCGCGAGATCGAGGCGGTGATGGCGGCCGACGCCCAGGCCGTCATCGACCTGTACGACACGTCCGGCCTGCGCAGCGCCGTGGTGGCCATCAAGGAGCGGCTGGACGTGGCGGGTGATCGGCTGGCCCTTTACGGGCTGGCCGATCGCGACCTGGATCCCATTGTCGGCAACCTGACGCGCTGGCCCCAAGGCGTGGGGGCCGAACCGGGCACCTACGAGATCACCCTGCCCACGCCCCTGGGCGACCGCACGGCGCGGATCCTGCACCTGTGGCTGGGTGGCGGCTACCACCTGCTGGTGGGCCGCGACATCCAGGACCGGCTGGCGCTGCGCCGGCTCATCTACGACGGGCTCATCTGGTCGGCGGTGCTGGCCGTGGGCCTGGCGGCGGCCGGGGGGCTGCTCATGCGCCTGGCCGTGTTCCGCCGGGTGGACGCCATCACCCGCACCACGGCGGCCATCGTCCACGGCGACCTGTCGCAACGCCTGCCCACCCGCCGCGCCGCCGACGAGTTCGACCAGCTGGCCGGCACCATCAACGACATGCTGCAGCAGATCCAGGTGCTGGTGGGCGGCGTGCAGAATGCCTCCAACGCCGTGGCCCACGACCTGCGCACGCCGCTCACCGAACTGCGCGGCCGGCTGGAGGGCCTGCTGCGCGCCCCCCGGCCCATCGCGGACACCCGGGCGGAAGTGGCCGAGGCGGTGGCCGACCTGGACCGGCTGATCGGCGTGTTCAACGCCCTGCTGCGCCTGGCGGAGATCGATTCCGGCACCCGCCTGGCGGGATTCCGCGCCGTCGACCTGGGGGCGGTGGCGGCCGAGGTGGCGGAGGTCTACGAGGCCGTGGCCGAGGACCGGGGCCTGCGCTTTGCCTTCACGCCCGTGGAGGGGGCGGGGGAGGGAGCGGGGGTGATGGTGACGGGCGACCCGTTCCTGCTGGCCCAGGCGGTGGGCAATCTGGTGGACAACGCGGTGAAGTTCAGCCCGCCCGGCGGCCGGGTGGGGCTGGCGGTGTCCCGGGCGGCGGACGGCGGCGGCACGGTGACGGTGACCGACGACGGCCCGGGCATCCCCGAGGACGAGAAGCCCCACGTGACCGAGCGCTTCTTCCGCGGCACGGCGACGGCCGGCACGGCGGGCACGGGCCTGGGCCTGGCCACGGTGGCGGCGGTGATGCGCCTGCACGGCGGGACGATGGACCTGGCGGACAACGGGCCGGGGCTGGTGGTCCGGCTGGGGTTCAAGGCGGGGTAGGGGCGGGGCGGGCTGTTCTGGTTGGCCCGTCGGTTGGGGAGGCTGGAAAAAGAAGACAACCGCGGAGGACGCGGAGGTTTCGCGGAGAGGCGCGGAGGAGGTGAGCCCGGACGGACGATCGGGGCCTGTTTTCCACCAGGGTGTCACCCAGGCCGGACTGCCGTTAAGGGTAAACGCAGAGGACGCGGAGGGACGCTGAGGACCATGAATCCCTCCTACCACGCCCCACGCTTTGCCCAGACTTGTTCTGTGAACCCATCACCCCATTGCACCTGTTACCGTATTGCACCGTATTCCCACTATTCCTAGAAAGGGTAGTTTCGGCTAACATTAGAGCCGTATTCGAGTGTCATATAGGGATTGAAGGCCAAGGAGAAGAAAGATGAATGAGAAAATCACGCCATATCAACAGTTAGTATTGTTATTGTTGTGGGCGATATTTCGTAAATCGTGTGGCAGAAATCTAGCTGATTGGTTTGAAAATCAACTGGCAGATGTAACTAATGAATGTGCGCGTAGTGGGGTAGTAACAGCTCATCATGTTACCCGGGCAGGAAATCAGCCTGAAAGAAAGTAACTTTAGCATGTTGTTTTTGACGAATGAACTCAGCATACATTTAGGGGTAATTGCATGCTTTTTTAAAAAATTATCCTCAAGAGTCGCTGGGTGAATATAATAATGTTCAAATTGCAAAAAAATAAATTGTCACCGTAATCACGGGAAATTCACACATGACGCTTTGCCCGGATTTGTTCCGGGCATCTGCGTCTTGAACTAATAATTTTATCAGGGATTTTTCGCCTTGATGAGGTACTTAGATAGTGCTTGTTCTGCTAACTTACGAATGGCTTTCTTGTAACCACGGATTTGGCTGTAAAACTGGGCTTCTCTTCCAAAGACGGTACTGGCCCGCTTTACATAGGTCCAAAAAGTCCAGGACTTTTTTTCAACAACACCGTCGAAGTTCCTAACCCGCCCAAATTTCTCAATAATTACTTCAGTGTTAAGGTGTTTTTCCAAATATGCCTTGTCCTTGCCTGGAAATCGGTAGACAAGGTTTCTTGCCTCTGCGTTTGTCGCCCTGGCAATCTTTCGCCAAAAATTACTCAATGTAGAGTCTCGAAGGTAGACTTTCTTTCCGTCGAAACGGAAACCAAGGTAATTGAGCCCATTGCGCGACTTACCTGCAGGATACGTAGCTTTGTGCTCCATCCCATCCGGAGTACGAGTAAAACGGTCGATTGTACATTTCTCTTCCTTGATGCGAAGGTGGCTTCCGTAGGCTTCAATTCTGCGCTGAACATGCATCATAAAATCACGTGCCTGAATCGAATTTATTGGAAGAATGAAAAGAATGTCGTCAGAATATCTCATGTAATAGCCGCCTAATTTTTTGGCGTTGGTTGCCATTTCTACATCGAAGTCAATTAGGTAGGCATTGGCGAGGAGATCAGATAACGGCGCACCCTGGGGGATTCCGTACTCCAGTTTGTTTTTTTTAACAAGGTCAGCGAAACCGGGTGCTTTACCGCAGATCTTATTCCGAAAGTCTTCTGGAGAGCAGAGTTGCTTCGGCATATCCTTCTTGGAAACCAGATATCCACTAATTCCAGATGCCTTAGTGCCAAAATATCCTAATGCAGAATAGGCTTCTTTACTGTCTACTATTGCATATTTCGTGATGGCTTTAAATACGGAGTAGTGGTCATCAGGTAAAGTAGATTTTCCAAGCAATCGGCACCATATTTTATATATTTCTTTGTGATCGACACTTTCAAAATATTTACTAATATCGAGTGTTATCGCGCAACAACATGAAAAATTTTTAATTGTATCAAATGCAGATTTTGCATGGTGGATATTGCTCTTGCCTACTGAAGACCCCGGCATCACTAGAATTCTTCTGTAGGCCAGTACATTATCCGTCAGGCCTAACGTACTAAGTTCTTTTTCATATAGCTCGGACAGAAGGTGTCGATAGCGACTAAAGATCGCGGCATCTCGCCTTGCCCCGTATCTTATTTCACGAACCTTCGGACCCTTACCCGAGGGCCGAAATGGTCTATAGGCGTTGTCATACTTGAGGAAGGGGTAGAAACGGTTTTTGGCTACGGCATCCGGATCATTAGCAATACGCTCCATCTCAGACTTGGAAAGTGGTGCGTCAAAATGTGGATATTGCTTCTGATCCTTTGCTGAAGCTTTCCAACTGCTCATAGTTCCCCCGAACTCGAGAGGGGCGACAACTCCGCTCACGCTACGGATTGTTGTCGCCCCGACTGTTGCTCGAGTAGGCGTGACTACTCTTTCAGGCGTGACCTCACATCGTACTGCGGATGCTATGCTGTCGTTATAACGCTATGCGTCATCACCGGCACCGCTTCGCTGACGTTCACCATGTGGAACCTGACTATGCAGATTTCCGTCCAGCTTACCGTCGCTCTGGCGACCAGCCTTGACAGTTGTAACAGCCAACTACGACCCCTACGGGACGCATGGGACTGACATAGCCCGTCGTAGCCCGCCGTCAAGGGATGGTAGAAAATTTTTCTGAACCACGAGATCTTGTGCCATGTGGGACGCGGAAGAATATAGGGACAGAATGTGTTTTCCATACCTCAGCGCCCCTCCGCGCAACCTCAGCGCTCTCTGCGGTTGTCTTTCTTTTTGCCAACCGCCACGCCTCCATCGCCCCTAAACAGGCAATCCCTTCACCCCCCAACCATCCCCCACATCACATTCAACGCCACCCTTCACCGGTAGGTCTGGGGCGTGAAGGTGCTGCTCATGGGCTGCATCTGTTTGCCCATTAGGCGTTCCGGGGTGTCCAGGAAGGTCTCGCCGTGGGGCGCCGGCATGAGGGCGTCGATGCCGTCCATCAGCAGGGGAGCGGAAAAAAATAAACTGTCACGGTATTCTAAACTGACCCCTCAGGAGTGGCGGGTGTCAGGGGAATACCATCACTGTACACCCAATTGAAAAATAATTGGCTGGGAAAGGTACCGGTTCATATCTCATAGCGCTCCCAAATTATGCTAAACATACAATTAAAGATTGTAATAACCGTTCAACATTTTGATATAGTCATCTACAAGAACTTCCTCATCAACCATTTCTATTAAAAACAAGTCATCAGACAACTGATCATTTGTCGGGCAATTCTTCGTGTAAACAATAACCACATCATTGTCTATTACGTAAATAAATTGACCATCTTTATCCATTAGTGCCGCGCCGTATATACGCCGAAAACACAATCTTATATAATCAGATATATAATTACTTCCAATAATTACACCGTCTTGAAAATATTTATCTTTATGTTTAATTCCACATGTCCACTCTTTTCTTGTCAAATTCATTAAATGATTTGTTAGACCTTTATCTCTTCTGATATCTTCAACAAATGCTATGGCATAGCACGAATCCCAATCTATACTATTAGACAAGCTAAAAATTTTGCCGATCAATAGATTTTCAAATTCTATATATTGATCCATTTTTCCTGTTTCACAGTACATATTCTCGATATAACTCTCCAACCCGGTCCAATCGTCCGAGTTTCTTGATATGGCGATGGCATACATGATCAATCTCCCAGTCTTATCTCAAGGTTTCTGTTGAATGTTCTCGGCCTTATTGTTTTTGAATTCAAAGCATCAGGAGATTTTGCGCGCTTCCAAGCACCACCATTATGAGTCTTTTCTGTAGTTCTGGAAGGAATGTCTCGAGAAATGTAGTCATTCTTCTTATTATAATTTTTATAAAACCTCGCGCCAGTTCTTGTTCGTTGGCTAGTAGGATGGTATCCTAATTCTCTAGATTTCGCTACAGCTTCGGGTTCCGTATTAAATTGCCCGTGATTTCGACTAAGCTCGTTTTGATATGCCTCTAATCTTTCAACATCTTGCCTAAGAATTGGGGCGTTAGAATAGGCTGGATTGGTAACAGATGCTGCATCTGGTTTAAATTTAAGATTACGGTGACAGTTTATAAGATTAAGGTGACAGTTTACTTTTTAATCTCAGCGCCCCTCCGCGCAACCTCA
>JAGREA010000400.1 GCA_020446745.1 Rhodobacterales bacterium
AGGCGCTTGCGCCGGGAGTCGAGCATGTCAGGGCCTCTTCAGGAAACTGGGACCTAGGGTATAGTGCCTCTCACCTGTTATGACAGCCCTGGCCTGCCCTTAAACGCACGGAAATCCTCTATCCCCTGTTCGCCAAGGTGACGGACCTGGACGGCGTCGGCCCCCGGCTCACCGGGCTGCTGGAAAAGCTGGCCGGGCCGCACGTGGTGGACCTGCTGTGGCACCTGCCCTCCAGCCTGATCGACCGGCGGTACACGCCCAAGGTGGCCGAGGCGCGGGAAGGCGAGATCGCCACCCTCACCGTGCGGGTGGACCGCCACCAGGCGCCGGCCACCAAACGCCAGCCCTACAGGATCATCGTGTCCGACGACACCGGGTTCATGACCCTGGTCTATTTCCACGCCCGGCCCGACTACCTGCACCGCATCCTGCCGGAAGGCGAGACGCGCGTGGTCTCGGGCCGCATGGAGGATTTCGGCGGGGCCCGGCAGATGCCCCACCCGGACCACGTGGGCACGCTGGAGGACATCGACGACGTGAAGCGGGTGGAGCCCGTCTATCCCCTCACCGCCGGGCTGTCCACCAAGGTACTGGGCCGGGCCGTGGCCGGGGCGCTTGAGCGCATCCCCGACCTGGCCGAATGGCAGGACCCGGCGTGGAAGCAGCAGCAGGGCTGGGCCGACTGGGCCACGGCCCTGCGCGCCGCCCACGCCCCCGGCGAGGCCGCCGACCTGGAGCCCACGGCCCCGGCGCGGCAGCGCCTGGCCTTCGACGAACTGCTGGCCAACCAGTTGGCCCTGGCCCTGGTGCGGCGCTCCATGAAGCGGGCCAAGGGGCGGTCGATGAAGGGCGACGGCCATTTGCGCGAGAAGGCCCTGGCCGCCCTGCCCTTCGCCCTGACCGGCGCCCAGGCCACGGCGGTGGACGAGGTCGTCGCCGACATGGCCGACCCCTCGGCCATGCTGCGCCTGCTGCAGGGCGACGTGGGCAGCGGCAAGACGGCGGTGGCCCTGCTGGCCATCCTGAACGCCGTGGAATGCGGCGCCCAGGCGGCCCTGATGGCGCCGACGGAAGTCCTGGCCCGCCAGCACCTGGCCACCCTGGAACCGTTCCTGGACGGCCTGGGCCTGCGCGTGGCCCTGCTGACCGGCCGCGAGAAGGGCAAGCCCCGCCAGGCCCTGCTGGCCGACCTGGAAGCGGGCGCCATCCACCTGGCCGTGGGCACCCACGCCCTGTTCCAGGACGACGTGGCCTTCCACGACCTGGGCCTGGCGGTGATCGACGAGCAGCACCGCTTCGGCGTGCACCAGCGCCTGACCCTGGCCGGCAAGGGCCACGGCGTCGATGTGCTGGTGATGACCGCCACCCCCATCCCCCGCACCCTGATGCTGACGGCCTATGGCGACATGGACGTGTCGCGCCTGCTGGAAAAGCCGCCGGGGCGCCAGCCGGTGAAGACCGTCACCCTGCCCCTGGACCGGCTGGATGAGATCGTCCAGGCCGTCGGCCGGGCCCTGGAGGCCGGCACCCGGGTCTACTGGGTGTGCCCCCTGGTGGAGGACAGCGAAACCAGCGACCTGGCGGCGGCCGAGGAGCGCCACGCCCACCTGAAGGGCCTGTTCGGCGACCGCGTGGGCCTGGTCCACGGGCGCCTGAAGGGGGCGGAAAAGGACGCCGCCATGGCCGACTTCGCCGAAGGGCGCACATCGGTGCTGGTGGCCACTACGGTGATCGAAGTGGGCGTGGATGTGCCCGAGGCCACGGTGATGGTGGTGGAGCATGCGGAACGGTTCGGCCTGGCCCAGCTGCACCAGCTTCGGGGCCGCATCGGGCGCGGCGCCGGGGCCTCCACCTGCCTGCTGGCCTATGCCCCGCCCCTGGGCGAGACGGCGCGGGCGCGGCTGTCGATCCTGCGCCAGACCGACGACGGCTTCCGCATCGCCGAGGAGGACCTGCGGCTGCGCGGCGCCGGCGAACTGCTGGGCACGCGCCAGAGCGGCCTGCCGGAATTCCGCCTGGCCGACCTGGCCGTGCACGGCGACCTGCTGGCGGCGGCGCGGGACGATTCGGCCCTGATCCTGAACCGGGACCCGGATCTGGCCGGCGACCGGGGCCGGGCGCTGCGGACGCTGCTGTACCTGTTCGAGCGGGATGCCGCCGTGCGCCTGCTGCGTTCCGGCTAGAACCGCATGGGGGTTGCGCGAAACCCCACATTGGGTCCATATGCGGCCCCAGCAACCGTCACGTCACGAGGCCCGCCCATGTCCACGCTGCTCCAGGAAATGCTTGCCGACAAGGACTGCCTGCTGGCCGACGGCGCCACCGGCACCAACCTGTTCGCCATGGGCCTGGGGCACGGCGACGCGCCGGAGCTGTGGAACATCGACCAGCCCGACAAGGTGCGGGCCCACTACCGCAGCTTCATCCAGGCCGGCAGCGACATCGTGCTGACCAACAGCTTCGGCGGCACCGCCAACCGCCTGCGTCTGCACGGCGCCGAGGACCGGGTGGACGAGATCAACCAGGCCGCCGCCCGCCTGCTGAAGGAAGAGATTTCCGCCGCCGGCCGGCCCGTCGTGTGCGCCGGTTCCGTGGGCCCCACGGGCGACCTGTTCGAGCCCCTGGGCCCGCTGACCCACGCCGCCGCCGAGCACGCCTTCGCCGAGCAGATGGCCGCCCTGGCCGACGGCGGGGTGGACGCCATCTGGATCGAGACCATGTCGGCCGTGGCCGAGGTGGAGGCGGCGCTTGAGGCGGCGGCCCGCATCGGCCTGCCCGTGGTCTGCACCCTGTCGTTCGACACCAACGGGCGCACCATGATGGGCGTGGCGCCGGTGGACCTGGTGCGCCTGGTGCACGGGCGGCACCGCCCGCCGGTGGCCTTCGGCGGCAACTGCGGCACCGGGGCGCCGGACCTGCTGGCCGGGCTGCTGTCCATGGCCGGCACCCTGAAGGACACGGACGTGGTGGTGACCAAGGCCAACTGCGGCATCCCCGAATTCGCCGACGGCGAGGTGCGCTATCGCGGCACGCCCGAGATGATGGCCGACTACGCCGTGCTGGCCCGCGACGCCGGGGCGCGCATCATCGGCGGCTGCTGCGGCACCAAGCCCGAGCACGTGGCGGCCATGCGCCGGGCCCTGGACGAACGGCCCCGGGGCGAAACCCCCGACCTGGAAGCCATCACCGCCCGCCTGGGCGCGCTGACGGGCAACACGGCCGACATCCTGTCCGGCCCCAGCGGCGACACCCCCGCCCCCCGCCGCCGCCGTCGGCGGCCGGACCGGTAGGTCCCTCCCCCGCCGCTCCCCC
>JAGREA010000401.1 GCA_020446745.1 Rhodobacterales bacterium
AAAAAAGGAAACCACAGAGAACACAGAGGCACAGAGGAGTCACAGAGGCTTCGCTGCGCGAAGCAGAAGGGACTGCGCGCGAAGCGCGCCTCTTCTTCTCTGTGGCTTCTCTGTGAACCTCTGTGTTCTCTGTGGTTCACCTTTTTTGGCAGAAGGCGGGCACCGCCCTCTGCCGCCCATGGGCCCCCGCCTTCGCGGGGGCGACGGGTGGAGATAGGGGGGGCGACGGGTGGAGAAGCGGGGGCGACGGGAGGAGAAGCTGGGGCGACGGGAAGAGAATGCGGGGCAGACGGAGAAAGGTACAAAGCCTTCCCCTGCGTCCCTCCGCGTCCTCTGCGTCTAAACCCCTTTTTGCCTTAGCCCATCACCGCCTCATACACCCCCGTCAACTCCCCGATATGCCGGTCCATGCCGTGCTCCCGGCAGTAGGCCCGCACGTTGGCGGCCAGGGCGGTTGGGTCGGCGGCGCGCAGGCGCGGGGCCACGGCGCCGATGTCGGCCGTGGTTACCGCCAGGCCCAGACCGTTGTCCTCGATCAGCCGGGCCATGGCCTCGTATTCGGCGTTCACCAGGATGGGCAGGCCGGCCTCCAGGTAGGTGAACAGCTTGGTACCGATGCCGTCACGCAGCAGTTCCGGCGCCACCATCATGCGGTCCGGGTACAGGTCGAACAGGATCAGCCCGAAGTCGTAGGCCGCCAGGCGTTCCGCCACCCGGTCCGGCCCCACGCCGTTCATGATGCGGAAGCCCGAACCGGCATCCATCAGGTCGTAATAGTCCTTCAGCGACGGGTCGCGGGGTTCCACCGGGCGGTGGGGGTCGTGCAGCACGTCCACCTTCAAACCCTGGGCCAGCAGGCGGCGGATGGCGCCCAGTTGGCCGAAGCCGGGGAACAGGCCCGGCGGGTGGTCGGCGGCGAGCGGGAACACGCCGCCGGCGTAGACCAGCCGCAACACGCCGTCCGTGGCCGAGGGCCTGTCCACCGGGTCCAGGTGGCTGAAGGCCGGGCAGGGGTAGGGCCAGAAGCGCAGGATGCGGGCGTCCGGCGCCCCGTGGCGTTGGCGTAGCACATCCGGCACCGGGTCGACGAAGCGGGTGATCACGGCGTCGGCGTGGCGCAGGATGTGGCCCTCCATGGCCAGGTCCAGGTCCACCCGGTCGGCCGGCCAGTTGGTGACCAGGGCATCGCGCGGGGCGTAGCACGAGGTGACGTCGTAGAACTCGCACACCACCGGCACGCCCCGGGCCTGCTCCATCACCAGCCGCGCCAGGTGGTAGGACCACATCCAGCACTGCACGTGGATCACCGCCGGCCGCAGGCGCCCCAGCAGGCGCCCCACCAGGCCCATGTTGCCGTGGCAGTCGACCACGGCCCCGAAGGCGTCGGCGAAGGGGGCGGCCAGGTCGGCCGGGATGGGCTCCACGCAGGCCAGGAAGGGGCGCCAGCCCTGGTCCTTCAAATGCAAAGCCTGGCGCAGGATGGCGAAGTAGGGCTTGTTGGCGACGAACAGCACCGTGCGGTCGCCGGCCCCCGCCAAGGCCTCGGCGAAGGCGGCGAAGGGGGCGTCGGTCAGCCGCGCGTTGTGGGTGGTGATCAGGTCCCCCATGCCCTGGGCGGCGGCCTGGGTGATCAGGTCCCGCACCCCCTTCCAGAGCGCATAGTCCGAAGCCCCGGCGGCGGCGAAGGCCCGCACCTTGTCGCGGATCGCCGCCCCGGCGGCGGCGGGCAGGCGGGCCGCCAGGTCCTCCACGGCGGCCAGGCAGGCGTCCGGCCCGGCGTAGGAGAAGCTTTCCGGCGGATAGGCCGCCGCCCGGTAGAGGGCCTCGATGCGGTCGGTCATGGGCCGAACTTCTCCAGCAGGGCGGCGTTCAGGGGGCACACCGTGGCCCCGTCGGCGCCGGCGGCGCGGGCCCGGTCCAGCACCCACAGGCTGTTCTCAAGACTCCGGTGGGGGAACGAGGCGGTGGCGTAGACGGCCAGCCCCGCCGCCTTCAGCCCCGCCACCAGGCGCGGCTGCACGGCCGACACGCGCACATAGGCCCGCTCGGCCCCCGGGCCCAGGGGGGCGGTATTGCCCGTTTCCGCCACGTGGGCCAGGTCGTCGCGCCAGGCCCGCTCGGCCAGGTCGGCGGGGACGTGGGGCCAGGCGGCCCGGGCGGCGTCGCGGAACGCCCGTGTGCCGGTCATCAGGCGCAGGCGGCCCGGCGGGGCGGCGGACAGCACCGGGGCCAGGGCTTCCAGCAGGGCGTCGGCCGGGTCCGCCCGCAGGTCGGCGGGGCCCAGGGGGCTGTCGGGGAACAGGGCATCGTGGGCATCGTCGCGGGTGTCCAGCAGGAACCGCTGGCCGGGGAAGGCGTCCAGCACCTGGGCCAGGGCGGGCAGGCCCGGCAGGTCGGCCAGGGGGGTGTCGGACAGCAGGGCGGTGCGGCCGAACAGGCGGTCCAGGCTCAGGTCGTGGCACAGCACGGGCACGCCGTCGGCGGTGGCGCCGATGTCGATCTCGATCCACAGGTCCGGCGACAGGGCCCGGGCCTCGGCGATGCCGTCCAGGCTGTTCTCCGGCGCGGACCCGTTGGTGCCCCGGTGGACGATCAGGTCCAGGGGCCCCCCCAAGGATTGGTCGCTCACTTGCGCCTCATGCCGCCGACGTAGGTTTCGGCGGTGGAGAAATCGTTGGCCTGGGGCTTCAGCACGCTGCGGTGGCGGCAGTGGGAGCAGTCGCGGCAGTCGGGGTTCATGTTCTCCGGGTCGTTCACCCCGGCGCGGAAGGCGGCCAGGCGCGGGCCGGTCCAGATGTCTTCCAGGCGTTCCTCGAAGAAGTTGCCCACGGGCTGGTAGGACAGGGGGCAGGGGTAGACGTCGCCGTTGGGCTGCAGCGACAGGCGCCGCCAGGGCATGTCGCACATCTTGTGGCCCAGGGCGGCGGTGGCGGCCTCGATCTCGTCGATGGTGCCGCCCTGCAGGTCGAACTTGATGCCCAGGCTGGCGGCGTATTCGGCCGCCTTGGCGGCGCTGGCGGCGAAGCGGGCGGGGTCGGCCAGCGGCATGTCGGCCACCATCTCGGGCCCGTGGGCCTTCAGGTAGGTCACCTGCACGCCCTCGGCCATGGCGAAGTCGCGGGCGAAATCCACGGCCATCGTCAGGTCGTCCACGGTTTCCTGCATGCCGACGGTGGAAACGCGCAGCTTGGGCAGGTCGGTCCCCCGGGCCGCCTTGGCGGCGTTCAGGCGGGCCAGGTTGTCGCGCACCGTGTCCAGGCGGTCCTGGCCCATGTGCCGGGCGTAGGTTTCCCGCGTGAACCCGGTGACGGAGACGGTGAGGAAGGTCAGGCGGCCAACCAGGGCGTCGATCACCTCGTCGGTCAGCAAAATGCCGTTGGTGGAGAAATAGGTTTCCGCCCCGAAGGTGGCGATGCGCTCAAAGATCGGCACGAAGTCGCGGCAGGTCAGGGGCTCGTACTTGCTGAACAGGGTGATGGACTTCGCCCGGGACAACACCGGCTCCAGCTCGGCGAACTGCTCCAGGGAAATCTGCGTCCACTCCTTGGGCTCGAAATGGCTCAGGTGGCAGAAGCGGCAGCGCAGGTTGCACTTGGTCGACAGGTCGATGTCGACGTGCAGGGGGTGGGGCCCCGCCGTGAACATGCCGCGCCTCCTGCCTTGCCAAGGTCCAGCCCAAGGGCCCAGGCTAGGCGCGCGCCGTTAACATTCCTTGAACGGCGCCGGGCTATGGTGGGAGGGTACGGCCCGCCCCCGGGCGCTGGCGGAGGCCTTCGGGCATGGACATTCTCGGCTTCGAGAAGCTGATCTACCACGTTGACCGCATCGACCGGCTGCGCCGGGGCGAGGCGCAGTTCCCCGTCCACGCCACCCTCAGCCTGGGCAACTACTGCAACCACCGCTGCCTGTGGTGCACGGCCTATGAATACCAGCAGGACAAGGCCCTGCTGGCCGACTACGACGCCTTCGTCACCTGGCTGACGCAGGCGGCGGAGCGGGGCCTGAAGGCCGTCGGCTACGTGGGCAACGGCGAGCCCACGGCCTACCCGAAGTTCGGCCAGCTGGTGCGGGCCGTGCGCGGCCTGGGCCTGGACCAGGGCATGTTCACCAACGGCTACCTGCTGGACCGCTACATGGACGACGTGCTGGCGGCCTTCACCTACGTGCGCATCAGCCTGGACGCCGGCTCGCCGGCCGTCCACGCGGCCATGCACGACGTGCCCGAAAGCCACTTCCCGCGCATCATGGACAATGTGCGGGCCATGGTCGCCGGGCGGAAGAACGGCCTGCCCACCGTGGGCATCCAGTACGCCACCCACCACCGGAACCTGGACGACCTGCTGGCCTCGGCGGAAATGGCGGCGGAGATCGGCGTGGACTACTTCTCGGTCAAGCCGGTATTCAACCGGGGTTCCGTGGGCGAGCGCATCGACAAGAACAACCTGACCTTCGAGGACATGACCCCCGTGGTGGCCGAGGCCCGGCGCCGGTTCGAGCGCCCGGACTTCCAGATCTACTACCGCCCCCACCAGATCCTGTCGGAGGCCGCCGACCGCAACGTGCTGCAATACGACCGCTGCGTGGCCGGCTTCTTCAACGTGAACGTCTACGAGGACGGGGCGGTGGTCTACTGCGGCCCCCACCGCATCGCCGTGGGCACCATCCACGACGCCCCCGAGGTGATCGAGCAAAACGCGCGGGACCTGTGCGACCGGCTGGACCTGTCCAAATGCCCCGGCGGCTGCCGCTACCACGCCCTCAACCACCTGGTGGATACGGTGCTGAACCCCGACCGCGCCGCCCCCTACCACCCCAACTTCCTGTAGGCATGCTGCGGATCGTCACCGAACCGGCGGACTGGACGGCCGTCCTGGGGGGGCTGGGGCGGCCCAGCGTCATGGCCGGGCCCGTCTATGCCCGGGCGGCGGCGGCGCTGGAGGCCGGCGGCACGGCCGAACTGGCGGTGTGGGAGGCCGAAGGCCACCGGCTGGCCCATCCCTACGTGCGCCGGCCCGTTCCCCTGGCCCCCGACGAAAGCGACCTGATCTCGGTGTTCGATTTCGGCGGCTTCTGGTTTTCCACCGACGACCCGGCCGCCCGCGCCGCCCTGCTGGCCGGGTTCGAGCCCGCCTTCGCCGCCCACTGCCGGGACGCCGGCATCGTTTCGGCCTTCGTGCGCTTCCACCCCTTCCAGGCCGTGGACCCGGCGGCCTTCCGCCGCTTCACCGTGTGGAAGTTCTTCGACAACGTGGTGGTGCCCCTGGACCGGGCCATGGGCGCCATCCGCCGGGACTATGCCCCCAGCCGCCGCCACAAGGTGCGCCAGGGCGGCCGCTACGCCCCGGTGATCGACCGCAGCGCCGACTACGGCCCGTTCCTGAACGTCTACCACGCCAACCTGGACCGCCTGAACGCCGACCCCTTCTACTACTTCCCCCTGTCGTTCTTCGATGCCGTGCGCGAGCACCTGGACCTGTTCTACCTGCACGACACGGACGGGCGCCTGTGCGCCGCCCACACCTACCTGCGCGACGGCGACACGGTGTTCGCCTTCCTGTGCCACAGCGATGCCGACACCCTGGAAGTGCGGCCCAACGACGTGCTGTTCGACCACGCCATCGAACACTACGCGGCCCGCGGCTTCCGGTGCCTGCACCTGGGCGGCGGCAGCCCCACCCTGACCCACTACAAGGGCACGTTCTCGCCCCGGCGGGTGCCCTATTTCCTGGGCCGTGCGGTGTTCGACGACGCGCGCTATGGGGACCTGACCCGCCGGCGGGCCGCCATCGAGGGCATGGACCCCGACGCCATCGGCTTCTTCCCCGCCTACCGCTGCAACGAACGCAACGCCGCCGCCGTGCACCGGGGCGCCAAGGAACGGGCCAAGATCCGCGACATGGGGCCGGAATCCGACGAGGACTAGGCCGCCGCCGACCGCCGCGCCCAGCCCAGGCCCAGCAGGCCGCCCAGCAGCAGCAGGCCCAGGGAGCCCGGTTCGGGCACGATGCCGTGCTCGACGTCCAGCTCGATGGTCGTGCTCAGGCCCGCCCCCGACAGGAAGATGCCGCTGAAGTTCACGCTCAGGCTGTCGTCGGTGAAGGTGACGTCGGACTCCGTCAGCCCGGGAATCTGGCCGCCGGGGAGGATGGTGAAGCCGACGATGCGCCCCGGCGGGCCGATCCAGTCCAGGTCGCCCAGGTCCAGGCGGTCGGACCCCAGGAAGAAGATCTGGCGGCTGGTGAAGGTGACCGTGCCGTCGCCCACGTCCACCGTCATGATGGGCGACGTGTTGACCGAACCGGGCAGGCCGATGTTGAACTCCACGCCCGGGCCCACTTCCGCCGAACCGGGGCTGGCCACGGTCTGCCCGCCCGAGAACACGGCGGTGACCGTGTCGCCCACCAGGGTGGCGGATGCCGAGGCCGGGAAGAGGGTTGTCAGGGCCAGGGCCAAGGCCGTCAGGGGGAAAATCCGGGTCATGGGGCGATCCCTCGCGCGGTCTGTCGATTGAATATCATAGTGTGTATTCCTCCCCCGGTCACGGCGTTCCGAAGACCCGGGCAAAGGCGGCGTCCAGGCGGTCGCGCAGGTCCGGCGCCACCTGGGCCGGGGTGTTGCGGTGGGCCAGGCGCAGGTCCGGGCGCGGCGTCCGGGGCCGCACCGGGGCGCCGTGGCGGTCCAGGAAGGCGGCGAAGGCGTCGGCCACGGCCAGGGGGTCGGCCACCATGTCCAGGTAGTCGACCTTGAACACGGCGTCGGCCGGCAACAGGGCCAGGGCGGCGTCCATCTCGTCCAGGATGTCCTTGATCTGCCGCACCACCTGTTCCACCGGGTCGGCGATGCGTTGCAGGGCGGCCATGGTGCGCGGCGGGTGGGCGTAGAAGGTGTTGATGTCGCCGTAACGGCTGATCCGCGCGTTCAGCATGGAATTGCACACGAAGTAGGGGTCGCGGGTCAGGTGCACGGCCAGCACCCGGGGCAGCAGGGGGATCAGCGCGTCCAGGTTGGCCATGGCGTACACGTTGTCGAACATCAACGGCGCGTCGTAGGTGGCTTCCAGGGCCGCCAGCTTGGCGTTCAGGCCCGGGCCGTCGAGGGGCCGGGCGGCCGGGTCGGCGTAGAAGCTGTCCCCTTCCAGGCGCAGCCAGTGGTGCCAGAAGAAGCCCCATTCGTGGGGCTCCTGGGGGCCTTCCGTGTTGCCGTAGCGGCTGCGCAGGTTGGACACCCACAAGGGGTCGCGCAGCCCCTTGTCGAGGACCGCGCCGATGGCCGGGGCGCGCCAGAAGCGGGCCAGGGTGTTGCTCACGTAACCCACGTCGTAAACCGAGGCCACCACCTGCTGGAACAGGCTGGAAGCCGCCCGGGGCGGCGCGACGATGAAGGTGACCGGCCGTTCCGGGGCGGTGAAGCCGGCCGTCAGCCGGTCGTCCTCGGCCGCCAGCAGGGCGTTGACCTGGGCCATGTCCACCATCAGGGCAGGGCCACGGGGAAGGGCTCGGGCCCGGTGGCCGGCGGGGTGGGGTCGTCCAGGAACTCCGGGTCGAAGTCGTGGTTCAGGTCCGGGCCCATCAGCGCCGGGTCGTTGATGATGGCCTTGTAGGCCTCGTGGTCCGGGTGGTGGGGGAAGTGCACGGCCCGGGCCAGGTAGTCCGCCGAGCCATAGGTGCCCCAGTTGAGCAGGCGGCTCAGCACGATGGAATCGCAGCCCAGTTCCCGGCCCAGGGCGACGAAGGCGGGGATCTGGTCCAGGTTCAGGGCCTGGTAGATCATCGAGATCTCGAAGGTCTGGATGATCCCCGCCCGGCGCAGGCCGGCGATGAAGCGCAGGTTCTCCAGCACCGTTTCCAGGCGCCCGCCCT
>JAGREA010000402.1 GCA_020446745.1 Rhodobacterales bacterium
CTTGGCCCTGTCAACGACCCGCGGGCCGGCACGCCGTGCCCGAAAAGGGGCCCCGGCCGGCCACATTCCCGACACGATCGGAGGCCACACTTCGGGCACCTGGAATGGGAGCGGACACCATGACCGAACCGATCAGAAAGCTGCGTGACACGGCCGTGGTCACCCTGGAAGGGGTGCTTGATCATTACAACGGCGCTCAGGTAAGGCGGCAGCTTCTGGCCGCCCTGGAGCAGGCCCGCGACGTGGTGGTGGACTTTTCCCGCGTCACCTGGGCCGACAGCTCGGCCGCCGCCAACCTGGTCGAGGCCCTGCGCCTGGCCCGCGGAAACGGCGGAGACCTTGCGCTGGTGGCCGTGCGGCCGGCCGTCATGAAACTTCTGGAGCTCGTGCGGCTGGACCGGATTTTCCCGATTCACGAGACTCTGGACGGCGCGCTGGGCGCGGGTTCGCCAAAATAATTTCACCCAAAGGATATATGCGCAGAATGCTTCATTGAATACGGCGGGCGCTTTTGGGATGATGGCGCGTGGGTCCGCAACCGAACCGCGTTGCGGCACCTTGAGGCGCAGGTGGGGGACGCCTCGCCATATCCAGGAGAGAACGTCGTATGATCGAGATCCGTATCCACGGACGCGGCGGACAGGGGAACGTCGTCGCCGCTTACCTCCTGGCCACTGCCGCTTTCGAAGCCGGGCTCTATTGCCAGGCTTTTCCCGCTTTCGGCGCCGAGCGCCGGGGCGCGCCGGTGGTGGCCTTCGTTCGCATCGGGAAACAAAAAATTCTACGCCGCAACGAGGTGAAGGAACCGGCCTTCCTGATCATTCAGGACCCGACGCTTTTGCATGAAAAGGGACTGACCACCGGCCTGATGAAGGGCGGGGGCATCCTGGTCAACACCAAGCTGACGTCCGGCGATATCAGCGCCGCCCACGGCGAGGAGATGATCGCCCTGCCGGCCACCGGCATGGCGGTGGAGGCCGTGGGCCGGCCCGTGCCCAACGTGGCGCTGCTGTCGGCCTTCCTGTCGCTGACGGGCATCGTGCCCCATACGGCGCTGAGGAAGGCCCTGTCGGGGCGCTTCAAGGGCGAGGTTCTGGACAAGAACCTGAACCTGGTGGAAATGGCGGCCAAGGCCGTCGACAAGGGATTGTGGAAGGAGGTGGCCCATGCGGCAAGCGCTTGAAGGCTCACAAGCCATCGCCCAGGCCGTCAGCCGATGCCGTCCCGGCGTCGTCGCCGCCTATCCCATTACCCCCCAAACCCATATCGTTGAGAACATTTCCAAGCTGGTCGCCGACGGCGACCTGAAGACCGAACTGGTCAGCGTGGAAAGCGAGTTTTCCGCCGCCTCGGTGGTGCTGGGTTCGGCCTGCGCCGGGTCCCGCTCCTACACGGCCAGTTCGTCGCAGGGCATCATGCTGATGTCCGAGGTGCTGTACAACATCTCGGGCCTGCGGGTGCCGGTGGTGCTGACCTGCGCCAACCGCGCCGTGGGCGCGCCGCTGAGCATCTGGAACGACCACCAGGACTCCATGGCGGTGCGGGATTCCGGCTGGATCCAGCTGTACTGCGTGGACAACCAGGAGGCGGTGGACACCACCATCCAGGCGTTCCGCATTTCCGAGGAAACGGAAATCCCGGTCATGGTCTGCATGGACGGCTTCATCCTGACCCACACCCTGGAAGTGGTGGACATTCCCGACCAGGCCCTGGTGGACAAGTACCTGCCGCCGTTCGCCTTCAAGCGCATCCTGGACCCCAAGCAGCCGATCAGCATCGGCACCCTGGTGGCCCCGGACTTCTTCGCCGAGGTGCGCCATTCCCAGCACCAGGCGATGCTGAAGTCGGAAAAGGCCATCATCGAGGCCGACCGGGACTGGAAGAAGCTGACCCGGCGGGGCTACGGCGGCCTGCTGTCGGAAAAGGGCCCCAAGGACGCCAAGGTGGGCGTGATGACCCTGGGCTCCATCGGCGGCACCCTGGCCGAGGCCCTGGATACCCAGCCGCCCCGGCGCAAGACCAAGCTGATCAACCTGCGCTGCTTCCGGCCCCTGCCGGTGGCCGCCATCCAGAAGGCCTGCGAGGGCCTGACCGACCTGATCGTCGCCGAGCGGGCCATCTCGCCCGGCCTGGGCGGCATCGTCGGCAACGAGATCCGCGCCGCCCTGGCCGGCATGAAGAAGGCGCCCAAGGTCCACAACGTGGCCGTGGGCCTGGGTGGCCGCGACGTGCCGCTGGAAACCCTGAACGACCTGGTGGACTGGGCCAAGACCGCCCCCGACACCTCGTTCTCGGTGTTTGACGCCAAGCTAGACAAACTGCCCAAGGAGGACCGCTGACATGAACGCGAAGCATGCCGACCGCCTGGCCGAGCTGCGCGCCAAGTTCGACCGGCCGCCCTCCTGGAAGGACGACCCCAAGGAGGACAAGGAACGCCAGACGATCCGCGAGCGCCAGCCCCGGTTCCGCGGGCTGGAGGCCGGGCACCGGGCCTGTCAGGGCTGCGGCGAGGCCCTGGCCGCGCGCCTGGTGACGGAAGCCGCCGGCCCCGACGTGATCCTGACCAACGCCACCGGCTGTCTTGAGGTGTTCACCACGCCATGGCCGCAGTCGGCCTGGCGGGTGCCGTGGATGCATTCCCTGTTCGAGAACTCGGCGGCCATCGCGTCGGGCGTCGAGGCGGCCATGAAGGCCCAGGGCAAGTCCACCAAGGTCATCGCCATGGGCGGTGACGGCGGCACCTTCGACATCGGCTTCCAGGCCCTGTCGGGCATGCTGGAGCGCGACCACGACGTGCTCTACGTGTGCTACGACAACGAAGCCTACATGAACACCGGCATCCAGCGGTCGGGCTCCACGCCCCACGCCGCCATGACCACCACCTCGCCCCCGGGCAAGGAGCGCATGGGCAAGCGGCACCTGAAGAAGGACCTGCTGTCCATCATCGCCGCCCACCACATCCCCTATGCGGCCAGCGCCTCGGTGGCCTATCCCCGGGACGTGACGCGCAAGGTGCGCCGGGCGCTGTCCATCGAAGGGCCCACCTTCCTGCTGATCCACTGCCCCTGCCCGCTGGGTTGGGGCCACGACGGGGCGCGCACCATCGAGGTCGCCCGCCTGGCCGTGCAGACGGGCCTGTTCCCCCTGGTGGAGCTGGAGCGCGGCGCCATCACCGGCGTCATGCCCATCCGCGATCAGAAGCCGATCACCGACTACCTGGGCCTGCAGAACCGGTTCCGCCACCTGTTCGCCAAGAACGACCACCGGGCCGAGGAGGAGCGCGAGCACCTGCAGGCCATCGCCGACTACAACATTGCCATCTACGGCCTGGCCGCTGATGGCGACGACCCGCTGGACAGCGAGGGCGCCGACACGGTGCACCGCTGTGCCATCGTACCGTGAGCGAGGGGAGGAACCCATGGTGACACTCACACGCGGCACCTATGCCTTGTCTGGCACCTCGCTGGCCTTCAAGACCGGGACCTGGCGGGTCGAGCGGCCGGTGCACAAGCATTGGGCGGCGCCCTGCCATGCCGCCTGCCCGGCCGGCGAGGACGCCCAGGCCTGGATCGCCAAGGTGCAGGAAAAGAAGCTGCAGCAGGCCTGGGAAATCCTGGTTTCGGCCAACCCCATGCCGGCCGTCACGGGGCGGGTGTGCCCGCACCCCTGCGAGCAGGGCTGCAACCGCGGCAGCTATGACCAGCCCATCGCCATCCACAACCTGGAACGGTTCCTGGGCGACGAGGCCATCCGCAACAACTGGGCCTATCCGGTGCCCAAGAAGGCCAAGGCGTCGGCCCCCACGGTGGCCATCGTCGGGGCCGGGCCCACGGGCATCTCGGCGGCCTACCACTGCATCCGCCTGGGCCTGAAGCCGACCATCTTCGAGGCCCTGCCCGAAGCCGGCGGCCTGCTGCGCTCGGCCATTCCCATGACCCGCCTGCCGCGCGACGTGCTGGATGCCGAACTGGAGCGCATCTTCGCCCTGGGCATCGAGTTCAAGCCGCGCCACCGGCTGGGCCGCGACATCAACCTGGAGGAACTGCGCCAGGACTATGATGCCGTCTACCTGGGTCCGGGCTGCCAGCGTTCCAAGGAATGGAGCGTGGCCGGCGCCGTGCCCGGCGACCTGGCCGACGGCCTGCACCTGCTGAAGGAGTGGGTGGACCACGGCGGCGTGCCCAACACCAAGAAGGTGGTCATCCACGGCGGCGGCAACACGGCCATGGACATTGCCCGGGTGCTGAAGCGCCACGGGGCCGAGGAAGTGCACCTGGTCACCGCGTCGGGCCTGCCGGGCCCGGACACGGCGCCCGATGACATCCTGAATGTGGTGCCCCGCGAGCTGGAGGAGGGCGTCGAGGAAGGCGTCATCATGCACCCGCACGCCAACCTGAAACGGCTGCTCATGCGGGGTTCCAAGCTGGTGGGCGTGGAAATGGTCAGCCTGAAGAAGCTGCCCACCGCCAGCGGCCGCAAGGCCCGCGTGTCGTTCGAGGGCACGGAACGGGTGCTGGACGCCGACATCGTCATCCCCTGCATCGGCGAAGCCGTGGATCCGGAAGGCATGGAGCGCGTGCTGGGCGGGTCCAACTACTTCCGGCCCGACGACTGGGGCCGCCTGTCCGGCCAGGACAACCTGCTGGCCGGCGGCGACGCCCGGGGCGACCGCGGCACGGTAAGCGCCGCCGTCGGTGACGGTCGCAAGGCGGCCATCGCCCTGGCGGCCAAGCTGATCGACGGCGTCGAGCCCGAAGGCGCGCCGCGCCAGCCCATCGACATCGCCTCGCTGAACCTGAACTACTTCCAGAAGGGCACCCGGGCCAAGGCGCCCACCCTGCCGGTGGAAGAGCGCACGGACCACGCGGAGATCGAGGGCTCGCTGGAATGGAGCCAGGTGTCGGCCGAAGGGGAGCGCTGCTTCTCGTGCGGCAACTGCCTGGCCTGCGACAACTGCTGGACCTACTGCCCCGACAACGCCGTGCTGAAGACGGCCGACGTGGCGGTGGACGGCTCCCACTACGTGTTCGACTACGACTTCTGCAAGGGCTGCGGCCTTTGCGCCACCGAATGTCCCTGCGGCTACATCGAAATGATCGGTGAGCCGGAGTAGGCCCTGACCTAGGGAGGAGGACCGGCCGGTGACGGGTTCCATCTGGCAGGTGGTGCTCGCCGCCGGCCTGTTCGTCGGCCTTCACATCCTTCTGTCCTCGGCGCCGGTGCGCCGCCCCCTGGCGGGGGCGGTGGGCGAAACCCTGTTTCCCGCCCTCTACTCCGTCGCCGTGGGCCTGCCTTTCGCCTGGATGCTCTACGCCTATGGCGCGGCGCCCCACGTGGTGCTGTGGGCGCCGCCCATGGCGTTCCTGCACCTGCCCCTGGGGCTGATGCCCTTCGCCTTCATCCTGCTGGTGGGCAGCGTGACCGTGCCCAATCCCAATCTGGTGCAGGTGGCCGGTCCCGCTGGCCAGGCCGGCCCCGGCGCGCCCCGGGGGGTGCTGAAGATCACCCGCCACCCCATGATGTGGGCCGTGGGCCTGTACGCCGTGTCGCACCTGCTGGCCCGGGGGGACGCGGCCTCGGCGGCCCTGTTCGGCGGTCTGGCCCTGCTGGCCCTGCTGGGCACCCTGCACCAGGACCACCGGCGCCGGGCCCAGGGCCCGGAGTGGGCGGCGTTCCTGGCCCAGACCTCCCACGTGCCCTTCGTGGCCGTGGTCCAGGGGCGCACGACCCTGCGCTTCGCCGACGTCGGCTGGGGGCGGATCCTCATCGGCCTGGCGCTCTATGGTGGCATGCTCTACGCCCACGGCTGGCTGTTCGACGCCAACCCCATGCCGCTGCCCTAGGGAGTCACCCACGGCGGGCCCGGATGCCGGCCGGCCTCGGCCGTGATCAGGTCGGCCAGGGCCCGGTAGTGGCCGTGCAGGGCGTTGCCCGACCGCCAGGCCAGGCCGATCTCGCGGAACAGCGTGCCGCCTTCCATGTCCAGCACGGCGATCTCCGACCGGTCGCGAATTTCCGACAGCACGTACAGGGCCGGGAAGAAGGCCATGCCCACGCCCATGCCCACCATGTGGCGCAGGGTGTCCAGGCTGGTGCCGTCATAGTCGTTCAGGATCGTCGCGCCCGTTTCCAGGCACAGGTCGCGCACCTGGTTGTGCAGGTAGTGGCCCGATTCCAGGGTCAGCACGCTTTCGCCCCGCAGGTCGCGGCGGCGGATGCGGCCGCGCCGGGCCAGGGGATGGTCCGGCACCACGGCCGCCATCAGCGGCTCGCGGAACAGCGGCGCCACGTCCAGGTGCGGCGTCACGATGGGCAGCGGCGTCAGCAGCAGGTCGAACCGGCCCCGGGCCAGTTGGTCCTGGATCTCGTGCGGCTTGCCTTCGCGCACGTGCAGCTTCAGGCGCGGGTACCGGGCGTGCAGGGCCGGCACCACGAAGGGCAGCAGGTAGGGACCCAGGGTGGGGGGTACGCCCAGGCGCAGGGTGCCGCCCAGGCCGCCGCGCGAGGCCTGGGCCAGGTCGACGATGCCCTGCACCTCGGCCAGGGCCCGGCGGGCCCGGGCGGCCACCTCCTGGCCCAGGGGCGTCAGGGCCACGGTGGTGCGGGCCCGATCCACCAGCCGCCCGCCCAGGGTGTCCTCCAGCCGCGCCAACTGGGCGCTCAGGGTCGGCTGGGCGATCCGCGCCCGGGCGGCGGCGCGGCCGAAGTGGCCCTCGTCGGCGATGGCCACCAGATAGGACAACTGCTTCAGGGTCGGCATGGGCGGGGCGTCCGGCGGGATCCAAGTGATAGATAAAAACTATCAAAAAAATCTATCTCTTTCTATTTGAAAGATGAACCGTCCACCCGCATGTCCTGGGAAGAGCCTTTGCGCCCCAACCAGGGAACCGACCCATGACCGCACGACCCGCGCCCCACGGCCTCGGCGCCACGAACAACGGATTCATCACCAAGGAAACGGCCGGCGGCCTGATCCTGATGATCGCCGCCCTGGCGGCGCTGCTGATCAACAACTCGGCCCTGGCCCCCTTGTACACGGCCTTCCTGGACCTGCCGGTGGCGGTGCAGGTGGGCCCGCTGGCCATCGACAAGCCGCTGCTGCTGTGGGTCAACGACGGCCTGATGGCCATCTTCTTCTTCCTGGTGGGGCTGGAGATCAAGCGCGAGGTCCTGGTGGGCGAGTTGTCGTCCGTCGACCGGGCGGCCCTGCCCCTGGTGGCGGCCGTCGGCGGCATGGCGGTGCCGGCCCTGATCTTCACGGGCATCAACCTGGGCACGCCGGAAAACCTGTCCGGCTGGGCCATTCCGGCGGCCACCGACATCGCCTTCGCCCTGGGCATCCTGGCCCTGCTGGGCCCGCGGGTGCCGGTGGCCCTGAAGGTGTTCCTGCTGGGCATCGCCATCATCGACGATCTGGGGGCGATCATCGCCATCGCCCTGTTCTACACGGCCGACCTGTCGGCCGCCTCGCTGGCCGTGGGCGGCGCCGGCCTGGCGGTGCTGGTGGCCCTGAACCGGTTCGGCGTGACCCGCGTGGCCCCCTACATCCTGGTCGGCATCGTGGTCTGGGTGGGGGTGCTGAAGTCGGGCGTGCACGCCACCCTGGCCGGGGTGCTGATCGCCCTGACGATCCCCATGCGCGACGGCCGCGGCGGCTCGCCGGTGGAGCACCTGGAACACGGCCTGCACCCCTGGGTCGCCTACCTGATCGTGCCCATCTTCGCCTTCGCCAACGCCGGCGTGTCCCTGGCCGGCCTGTCCTTCGCCCACCTGCTGGCGCCGCTGCCCCTGGGCATCGCCCTGGGCCTGTTCATCGGCAAGCCGCTGGGGGTGCTGGGGCTGTCGTGGATCAGCGTCAAGGCCGGCCTGTGCCGCCTGCCCGACGGCGTCGGCTGGAAGCAGATCGCCGGCGTGGCCGGGCTGACCGGCATCGGCTTCACCATGAGCCTGTTCATCGGCACCCTGGCCTTCGACGGCGCCGACCAGTTGAACACCGTGCGCCTGGGCGTGCTCATGGGCTCGGTCCTGTCGGCCCTCCTGGGGGTCCTGGTCCTGCGGCGGACCCTGGACCGCCCGGCGCGCCTGCCGGCCCTGGCCCGCACCGACACCGCGGGCTGACCGACCCGTCCTATCCCATCCCATTCCCAACCCCTGGAGGCTCCCCCATGAAGCGGTTCAAGAACGTCCTGACGGTCTATGACCTGACCCCCGGCGGCGACGTGACCCTGGAACGGGGGATCGCCCTGGCCCGGCGCAATGGTGCGCGCCTGACCCTGCTGCACGTGGTGGAACCCGGCGCCGGGGCCGAGCGGTTCGTGGCCGAGCGGCGGCGGGTGCTCTCGCGGGTGGCCTCGGGCATCGACCTGGCCATCGACCGCATGGACACGGTGGTGCGCCAGGGCGGCCGGGCGGCCGAAATCCTGCGCTGCGCCGGCGAGCGGATGGCCGACCTGATCGTCGTGTCGGATGAGGGCGGGGACGGCCTGTCGCGCCTGCTGGGCACCGACACGGTGGCCGACCTGATGCGCCACGCCGCCTGCCCCGTGTGGGTGGTGCGGCCGAACGAGCGCCGGCATTATGGCCAGATCGTCGCCGCCGTGGACGCCGGCCGGCCGGATGCCCAAAGTTGCCCGTCCGTGCACCGCACCCTGGAACTGGCGGCCTCGCTGGCCGAACGGGAAGGGGCCGCCCTGGATGTGCTGTACGCCTGGGACTTCCAGGGCCGCGAGCGCGAGACCCTGCAGTCCGAACTGCCGCCCGGCGGCCATGACGCCATGGTGCGGGCGGCCCGGTTCCGCCACCTGGAACGGGTGGCCGAGGTCACGCGGGCGGTGCTGGGCGACCCGGTGCCCGGGGTGCCGGTGGTGGGGCGCGGCACGCCCGAGGCGGTGATCACCCGCCACGTGCAGGTGCGTCGGGCGGATCTGCTGGTCATGGGCGGGTCGGCCGGCGCGCCGCTGTTCGACGCCTTCACCGGCCGGTCGGCCCTGCGGCTGCTGCACGGCATCGGCTGTTCGGTGCTGATCAGCCGCCCCATCCCCCTGGCCGCTGCCGCGGACCGGCGCCTGGCGTCCTGAGGACGTTGAATAAGCCGGGGGGTCGGCCGGGACGCCGCCTCAGTTGCCGAACCCGGACACGGCCGGCAGCCACAGGGTCAGCTCCGGCCAGGCCAGGACCAGCCCCAGGCCCAGGAACATCAGGCCCACGTAGGGCAGGATGCCGTGGATGATGGCCCCCAGGGGTGCCTTGGCGATGCCCTTGATGACGAACAGGTTCATGCCCACCGGCGGGGTGATCAGCGCCAGTTCCAGGTTGATCATCAGCAGGATGCCGTACCAGATGGGGTTGATGCCCAGGTCCAGCATGGCCGGGAACACGATGGGCGTGGTGACCAGGATGATCGAGATGGTTTCCAGGAACATGCCCAGCACGAAGATCACCGCCATCACCGCCAGCACGAACACCAGGGGCGAGGCACCCATGTCCGTCACCACCGCCATCAGTTCCTCGGGCAGGCGCATCAGGGTGACGGCATGGCCGAACATGGCCGCGGCGGCCAGGATCATGAACAGCATGGCCGTGGTGCGCACGGTCTCGTAGGCGCAGTCGTACAGGTCCCGAAGGCCGAAGTTGCGGTACACGAACACGGCGATGGCCAGGCCAAGCACGCAGCCCGCGGCCGCCGCCTCCGACGCCGTGAACACCCCCATGTAGATGCCGCCCAGCACCAGGGGCGGCATGGTCAGGGCCCAGAACGACCGGCGCACGGCCTGGCCGCACTCGGCCCAGGTGGCGCGGGGCAGGCGGCCCACCTGGGGCCGGCCCCGGGCCTGGATGACGCAGAACACGGCGAAGATGGCGGCCAGCATCAGGCCCGGGATCATGCCGGCCAGGAACAGGGCGCCGATGGAGGTTTCGGTGACGATGGCATACAGGATCAGCGGCCCCGACGGCGGGATCAGGATGCCCAGGGTGCCGCCCGCCGCCACCACGCCAAAGGCGTCGCGGTCGCGGTAGCCGTAGCGCTGCATCTGCGGGATGGCGCTGGTGCCGATGGTCAGGGCCGTGGCCACGGACGAACCCGAGATGGCGGCGAACACGGTGCACGACAGCACCGTGGCCACCCCCAGCCCGCCGGGCAGGTGGCGCACCAGGGTGTGGGCGGTGGCGTACAGGTCGTCCACCACCTTGGCGCGGATCATCACGTGGGCCATGAAGGCGAACAGGGGAATGGCCGTCAGCAGGCCGGTGTCCAGCTTGCCGAACACGGTGTCGGCGATGGAGCCGATCTGCCCCTCGGTCAGCAGCATCAGCACGATGGAGGCCACGCCCAGGCCGGCGAAGATGGGCAGGCCCGTCAGCAGCAGGGCCACCAGGCCCAGCAGGATGATGAACACGGTCATGGCGCCGGGGGCTCCGTGCCGTCCTCGCCGCCGGTCAGCAGGACCAGCAGGCGCGCCACGGCCGCCAGCAGCAGCATGGCCGCGCCCAGCAGCAGGAAGGACTGGGGAATCCACATGGGCACTTCCAGGTAGCCTTCCGACAGGATCTCGAAATCATAGGAATAGGCGATCATCTCGCGGCCGCTGATCAGGATCGCCACCGCCACGGCCACCACCGCCACCAGGCCGAACAGGTCCAGCCCCCGGCGCAGCGGGCCCCGGGCCTTGGCCGACAGCAGGTCGACGCCGATGTGGTCGCCCCGGCGCAGGGCCTCGGCCGCGCCCACCATCACCAGCACCACCACCAGGTAGCCCGACAGCTCGTCGATCCAGGTGACCGGCGAGCCGAACACATAGCGGTTGACGATGGCGTAGGTGGTCAGGCCCACCATGGCCAGCACGGTGACCACGCCGCACACGGCGCCCAGGTACGACAGCGCGCCCACGGCCCGGTCCACCAGGCCAACGAAACCGCGCGGCCGTCCGGGGGACGGCCGCGCGCCAGGGGTGCCTGAAGGGTTGCCCGAAGGGATCACGGAATCTACAGCATCCCGTCGATCATCTTCAGCAGCTTGTCGCCGTCGGCGCCGGCGGCTTCCTTGAACGCCTTGTCGAAGGCCGGGCCCATGACCGCCTTCATGGTGGCGATCTCGGTGGCGTTGTGGATGTGCACCTTCATGCCCTTTTCGGCCAGCTGCTCGGGCGCCTTGGCGGCCGATTCCACGGTGGCGTCCAGGGCCCACTGGGCGGCCGTGTCGCCGGCCGTGGCCAGGGCGGCCTTGGCCTTGTCGGACAGGCCGGCGTACCACTTGGGGTTCACGTAGCCGTGGAAGAACACGCTGAACAGCGGCGACACGGTCACGTGGTCCTGGACCTCGTAGTACTTGCGGGAATAGGCGGCGGAAATGTCGGTCAGGCCGGCGTCGATCACGCCGGTGCTGAGCGCCTGGTAGACCTTGGAGCCCGACATGGCGGAAGGCGCCGCGCCCAGGGCGATCAGGCCGCTGTCCACCAGCTTGTTCAGGCCGCGGATCTTCACGCCCTTGAAGTCGTCGGGGGCGATCAGGGCGATGCCCTTCGAGGTGTAGGCCGACATGTTGGTGGTGAACAGCCACACCACGTTCTTCACGCCCTTGGCCATGATCTTGTCTTCCAGGAACTGGGCGGCGGGCGAACCCGGCCACTTGCGCAGCACCTTCAGGTCGGTCACCGAATAGGGCTTCAGGGTGACGTTCATCTCGGGCACGGTCTTGCCCCACTGGAAGTTCACCGAGAAGGCGCATTCGATGTGGCCCTTGGCCACGGCGGCGATGTTCTGCTTGGCGTCGCGCAGGCTGTTGGCCCCGTGGACCTCCACCTTCAGGTCGTCGCCGGCCAGCTTGTTCACCTCGGCCGCCCACTGGTCGATGACCTTGGCGATGTGGTGCTTGGGCGGCAGCTGGTGGCTGCAGCGCATGGTGTCGGCCGCCTGGGCGGCGCCCGCCGACAGGATGACGCCAGCCGCCAGGGCCGGCAGAATCAGGTGACGCATGGTGTTACCTCCCTTGGGTTCCGTTGCTCTTGTGTCCGTTCCGGGTGCTCAGTCGGCCCCGTTCCCGGCCGTTTCCGCGGCCAGGGCCTGGGCTGATTCCATCAGGTGCTGTTCCCGGTCGCGCAGGGGCGCCAGGCCGATCACCGCGTTGAATTCGTCGAAGTCCATCATCTCGCCCGGGAAGCCCACCGTGGTGCCCTTGGCCGCCATGTGGGCCATCAGGTCGCGGGTGGTGCTGGCCAGGGCGTAGGTCAGGGCCACCGGATAGGTGACCACGGCGAAGCCGATCTCCTGCAGCGCCTCCAGGGGCAGCACCGGGGTCTGGCCGCCCTCGATCATGTTGGCCATGCAGGGGCCGTCCAGCTCGGTGCAGATGCGGCGCATGTCGGCCTCGGTGCGCGGCGCCTCGACGAACAGCAGGTCGGCGCCGGCCTCGCGGTACAGCGCCATGCGCTCGATGGCGTCGTCCAGGCCGTTCACCGCCACGGCGTCGGTGCGGGCCATGATCACGAAATCGGGGTCCGTGCGGGCGTCCAGGGCCGCCTGCACCTTGGCCACCATGTCCACGGCCGGGATCACCTGCTTGCCGGCCATGTGGCCGCAGCGCTTGGGGAACACCTGGTCCTCGATGAACATGCCGGCCAGGCCCGTGCGCTCGTAAAGCCGCACCGTGCGGGCCACGTTGGTGACGTTGCCGAAGCCCGTGTCGCCGTCGCCGAACAGGGGGATGTCCACGGCATCGCAGATGCGGGCGTAGTGATCCGCCATCTCGGTCAGGGAAAGCTGCGAGGTGTCCGGTTCGCCCAGCAGGGTCGCCGAGGTGGCGTAGCCGCCGCAGGTGATGGCCTGGAACCCCGCCTGTTCGGCGATCTTGGCCGACAGGGCGTCCTGCACCCCGGGCAGCATGAGGATTTCAGGCCGTTCGATGAGGTCCCTGAACCGGGTGGTGCGTCGCATGACGTCTCCCTGTGCGGGTCCGGTTCACGGGCCGGACCTCGGTTTGTTCCTGGCGGCAGCGGCGGCAAAGAACGGATACGGATGAAAGACCGGGATTGTATGTATGCGAAAGGCGCTTGTCGAGGCGGTTCCCGGCCGCCAGTTCACTGTCGTCAAGCGGCGCGTTCAGGAGGCCAGGGTGAAGATTTCCTGGGGCACCGCCACGCCGCGCAGGCTGTGCTGGCCCAGGGACTGGCAGTCCTCGGCCAGGGCGTGGACGAAGTCGGCCGAGAACAGCAGCGGCCGGTCCAGCACCTTGCACATGGATTCCAGGCGCGCCGCGGCGTTGGCCGCCGGTCCGATGACCGAGAATTCCAGCCGGTTTTCCGTGCCGATGTTGCCGTAGGTGACGTCGCCCAGGTGCAGGGCGATGCCGAAGCCGATGGGCCGGTCGCCGTTGTCGCGCCGGGCCGTGTTCAGGGCGTCCACCCGGGCCATGGCGTCGCGCGCCGCCGCCAGGGCCGTGGCGCAGGCGTCCCGGTGCAGGGGGCAGTGCATGGGCTTGGGCACGCTGGGGGCCTCGATGGGGAAGATGGCCAGCACCGCGTCGCCGATGAACCGCAGCACCTCGCCGCCGTGGTCCATCACCGCCCCGGCCATGCATTCGAAGAACTGGTTCAGCAGGGCCAGGAAGTCGCCGCGCGGCATGGAATCGGCCAGGGGCGTGGATTCCCGCAGGTCGCAGAACCAGATCACGGCGTGGATGTCCTCGCCGTCGCCGCGCTTGACCAGGCCCCGCAGCACCCGGTCGCCGGAATGGCGGCCCAGGTAGGTGTCCAGCAGCGACCGGGCCATGAACTTCATGGCGTGCACTTCCAGCAGGCGGGCCAGCACGTCCAGCACCCGGGACAGGGCCGACAGTTCGTCGGTGGTGAAGCCACCCGGCCGGTCGCTGGTCAGGGTCACCACGTGGGTGGAACCGTCGGAAAAATGGAACGGCAGGGCGATGTAGTCGGTGGCCCCGGCTTCCTTCAGGTCCACCAGGATGGGGTAGTCCAGGGGCGCGTCGTCCAGGTCCAAGCGCCGTCGGATGCCGCCGGCGCCGTCGTAGATGGCGGCCAGGGGGCTGTTCAGGTACTGCTCGGACTGCAGGATCGCGTGGGGCGCGGCGAACACGGTCACCTCGTCCTCGCCCCGGGTCCAGGTATAGCTCTTGCCCATCACCTGGGGGTGCAGGATGCGGATGGTCAGGCGCACGCGGTACAGCGGGAAGCCATCGGCCACCAGGCGTTCGGCCAGGGCCCGCAGCAGGGCTTCCGGTCGCGGCAGGTTCCAGCCTTCGGAAATCAGCCAGGCGACGTGGGCATCGGCAGCGACCTGGGGCGAGGGCAAGGCGGCATCCATGGGCGGGCTCCCCGTTCAGCGGATCCTGCACCAATATAGTCAGGTCGCGCGGCGGGTTACAGGGGTGCCGGGTGCTGACGCGAACCGATCGCATGTGATAGAGAAGGGGACCGTCCCGGCCCGCACCAGGAGCACCCATGCCCATCATCAACCGCATCGCCGAGTTCCACGCCGACATGACCGCCTGGCGGCGCGACCTGCACGCCCACCCGGAAACGGCGTTCGAGGAGCACCGCACGTCGGACCTGGTGGCCGAGTGCCTGGAATCCTTCGGGGTGGAGGTGCACCGGGGCCTGGCGGGCACCGGTGTGGTGGGCACCATCCGCAACGGCGAGGGTCCGGCCATCGGCTTGCGCGCCGACATGGACGCCCTGCACATCCCCGAAGCCAACACCTTCGGCCATGCCTCGAAGCACGAAGGCAAGATGCACGCCTGCGGCCACGACGGGCACACGGCCATGCTGCTGGGCGCGGCCCGCTACCTGGCCGAAACCAAACGCTTCAAGGGCACCGTGCACGTGATCTTCCAGCCGGCCGAGGAGAACGAGGGCGGCGGCAGGGTGATGGTCGAGGAAGGCCTGTTCAAGACCTTCCCGGTCCAGGGCGTGTACGGCATGCACAACTGGCCGGGCCTGCCGGCGGGGCATTTCGCCGTGCGGTCCGGGCCCATCATGGCGTCCTACGACGTGTTCGAGATCACGGTGACGGGGCGCGGCTCCCACGCCGCCATGCCGCACCAGGCCGTGGACCCCATCGTGGTGGCGGCGGACATCGTCGGCGCCCTGCAGACGGTGGTGTCGCGGTCCATGGACCCCCTGGAATCGGCGGTCCTGTCCGTCACCCAGGTGCACGCCGGCGACACCTGGAACGTGATCCCCGACGTGGCCGTGCTGCGCGGCACCGTGCGGGCCTTCCAGCCGGCGGTGCAGGACCAGGTGGAAGCCGCCATCAACCGCATTGCCCGGGGCCTGTGCCAGACCCACGGCGCCACCTGCGCCACCCGGTACGAGCGGCGCTACCCGCCCACCATCAACAGCGCCGCGGAAACCGAGCTGGCGGCCCGGGCCGCCGCCGCCGTGGCCGGCATGGACCGGGTGGAGCACCGCCCCACCCCCAGCATGGGGTCCGAGGACTTCTCGTTCATGCTGCGGGAACGGCCGGGCAGCTACATCTGGCTGGGCAACGGGCCGGGGCAGGGGGGCTGCATGCTCCACAACCCGGGCTACGACTTCAACGACGAGGTGCTGCCCGTGGGGGCCAGCTATTGGGCCACCCTGGTGGAGCAGGTGCTGCCCCAGGACGGCTGAGAACGGGCGAGGAGGGGACCATGATCCGAATGATGTTGTCCGCGGTCCTGGTCCTGTTGCTGGCCGGTCCGGCGGGGGCCCAGTCCGACCCCCGCTCGGCCTATGACCAAACCCCCAACGCCGGCATCCCCGGCTACAACCGGGAAATCCTGAACGGTCAGTCCCTGGATGCCTGCCTGGCCGCCTGCCTGGACCGGGATTGGTGCGAGTCGGTGGATTTCCAGCGGGCCAACGGGTCGTGCTTCCTGCAGCCCATCAGCGAGCGGTCGTCGGGCAAGTCCCTGCTGAAGCGCAACTACCCGGGCCATCCCTACGACCATTGGGCCCGCAACCACGGCACGCCCACCCCGGCGCCGGCCCACCGGATCGTCGCCGCGGCCCCGCCGGACCCCGTCCCCGCGCCGCCGTCCTCCGCGCCGGAAATGGCGTCCGGCGGCTGTTCCTGGTCCACCGACTTCGGCCCCCTGGACTTGCCGGCCCACCTGCCCGATGACGTGCGCCTGGGCTACGGCGACGAGGGCGGCTTCATCCTGGGCCAGGTGTTCGACCGGCGGGTGGTGGGCATCTGGGTCCAGCCCCGGTCGGACCGGATGTGCGACAACGCCCGCGCCGGCAGCCGCCACTGGGGCCAGATCCATTTCGACATCGACCGCCCGGGCGGCCGCCTGACCGGCCTGTGGGGCATGTGCGACGACCCGCCCAACCGCCCCTGGCGCGGCACCGGCACCGGCTGCGAGGCGGCCGCTCCACCGCCGCCCCCGCGGCCCAAGGCC
>JAGREA010000403.1 GCA_020446745.1 Rhodobacterales bacterium
CGCCCCGGCGGCCCCACCGAGCGCGCCCTGAACGCCGACCTGGTCGCCCGCGGCGCCGCCGGCCCCCTGCGCCCCCCGGCCGCGCCCAAGCCGGTGGTGGAGCCGCCGGCCTCCGGGTCCCTGGACCGCCTGCCGACGGCCGTCAGTACGTCCAACGGCCCGGCACCCTCGCCCACGCCCCCGCCGTCCGCGTCCGGTCCCGCCGTGCGTCACGATCCCCTTCCCTCGGTGGTCGGCACGTCCAACGGCCCGGCCGAGGGCGACCGGCTGCCGGCGGACAAGCCGAAGGCGCGAGACCAGCGTCTGTCGGAGGAGTCCGTACGGCGCCTGGCCTGGGCCTTGCGGGACGCCAATGAGACCGGTGATGCGGAGGGCGCGAGGCAGGCCATGGCCGTTGTCGATGCCCTGCCCGCCGACGACCGGGCCCGCACCTATCGCCTGGCCACCAATCCCCACACCCGCATCGAGTCCTTCCCGGCGGACGAGGGCGCCTACCACCTCCTGGCCGACGACCTGATGGCGGTCCTGGACGCGCCGGATGACGCCGATGCCTCGACCCAGGTGAAACGCATCCTGCTGGAAATGTCTCCCCTGGTCGGGCGGGGGATCTCGGCCTACGACGCCGCCAAGGCCATGGCGGCCGCCCAGGCGGCCTTCGAGGCCGGCAACTATGGCGCCGCCCTGGCCAGCGGCGGCATGGCCGTGGTCGGCGCGGTTGACCTGTTTCCCGGCCTGGGCGACGGCACCCGGGCCGCCAAGGGCCTCGTCAAGCTGGCCCAGTTGTTCCTCAAGCGCCTGGACAAGGCCGGCAAGGTCGCCAAGACCTTGCAGCCCGTGGGCCAGGAAGCGGGCAAGCATCTGGCCCGTATGAAACTCGCCAAGTGGGAGCGGAATTGGAAGA
This sequence comes from Rhodobacterales bacterium, assembly GCA_020446745.1. Taxonomy (GTDB): domain Bacteria; phylum Pseudomonadota; class Alphaproteobacteria; order Rhodospirillales; family JACKKN01; genus JAGREA01. The sequence goes on from JAGREA010000403.1 coordinate 902, forward strand.
ACCTGTCCGATTCCGAGGTGTTGGACAGCCTGGTCAATGACCTGGACCTGCCAAAGGAGGCCAAGGAGGCATACAAGTACGTCCTTCGCTTCGCCATCGGCGACGCCGGCGATGACCTGGCCCAGCACACGGTATACAAGGCGGGCCTGAACGCCGTTCGAACACCGCCCAAGCGGCGGGCAACGATTTCCGAGGGCACCCAGACGCTGGGCTACCGCTTCTATGACGCCATGACCCGTGACGCCATCGATACAGTTGCGGGGTTTTACTGGCGCCCCATCAAGGGACGGAAGGGCGCCGGAATCGAAGCGAAGACCCTAGAGGCTCAGAACAGCAGGCAGGAGCACCTGGATTCCTTTGTGTCAGAAGACGACTTGGCCAGAACGGTCTCGAAGGACCCCGCGAAGGAAGTCATCGAAATGGAGATGGTCAAGCACATCCGAATCCCGATCCGGGACATTCCGGATGACACGTTCAGGTCCATCATGCAGAAGACCGTTTACGACGAAGCCATCCGAAGAGGACTCATGGACCAGGACATGGCGGCCCGGGCCCTTGAACAGGCCATGAGGATCAAGAACGGCAAGAAGAGCGGCAACACGTCGGTCGGCGCGTTCCTGGCTGTTGCCATCGGATCGTTTGCTGAAGGTTCGTATGAGGACTGAAAATCGTAACAAGAAACGAGATAGGGGGCCGTGCCCCCTATCCCATTCATGCCCCAAGATATTTTGCAAGTTTACAAATTTGCCTTTTACAACGTTGTCTGCCCCTATAAAGCACTTTTACCATTCTAATTTTCTCTTCTTTTTGAAAAATCAGATCATGAACTCCCCAAAATCCTTTGAATTTTTCTTTATAAATATCGTGAATTGACATGCGCGCGGCTTCATTTGCTCTATTCACCTCGCTATAAAATTTTTCCTTGTTCCCTGCGATCCACAGCATCATCAAGTCCGACGCTAGGGGATGGCCGTCGCTCCGGCTCGGATAGAAACTGTCCGCATAGCCCCGCAACGTCCGCCCTTTCTCCACGTAGGGTTTGATCAATGCCACCCAGTAGTCGTTGATCTCGCGGCCCAGCGCCTCGATGCCGACGTCCTTGGCCGTCACGCAGGTGAAGGCG
>JAGREA010000404.1 GCA_020446745.1 Rhodobacterales bacterium
CCGGCCCGTTCGGTCTATACACTGCCCCGAGGACGCCGACCCGCTCCGGCGCCCCCCGCGACACCGCCCCTGCCAGGAGGTCCCCGCCCATGCCCTTCGCACTGCCCCGCGCCCTAGCCGCCCTGACCCTGCTGGCCGGCCTGTCCGCCGCCCTGCCGGCGTGGGCGGCCGTCGAGACCCCGGCGCGCGAGGCCTTGCTGATCGACACCCGGACCGGCGCCGTGCTGCTGGAAAAGAACGCCCACGACCGCATGCCGCCGGCCTCCATGAGCAAGCTGATGACCGTCTACATGGTCATGGACGAGCTGAAGGAGGGGCGCCTGTCCCTGGACGACACCCTGCCGGTGAGCGAGAACGCCTGGGAGAAGGGCGGCTTCAAGAGCGGCAGTTCCACCATGGCCCTGGAACCCAACACCCGGGTGCGGGTGGAGGACCTGCTGCGCGGCATCATCGTGCAGTCGGGCAACGACGCCTGCATCGTCGCCGCCGAGGCCCTGTCGGGCAGCGAGACCGCCTTCGCCCAGGCCATGACCATCCGGGCGCGGGAACTGGGCCTGACCGACAGCACCTTCCGCAACGCCACCGGCTGGCCCGACCCCGAACACCGCATGACCGCCTGGGACCTGGCCGCGCTGGCCCGGCGCACCATCGCCGACCACGCGGACTACTACCACTACTATGCGGAAAAGACCTTCACCTACAACGGCATCAAGCAGCAGAACCGCAACCCGCTGCTGTACAAGGACATGGGCGCCGACGGCCTGAAGACCGGCCACACCCAGGAATCCGGCTATGGCCTGGTGGGCACGGTGGAGCGCGACGGCCGGCGCCTGATCCTGGTGGTCAACGGCCTGGATTCGAAGAAGGAGCGGGCCAGCGAAAGCGAGCGCCTGCTGGAATGGGGCTTCCGCGAATTCCAGAACTACGACCTGTTCAAGGCCGGCGAGACGGTGACCGACGCCGAGGTCTGGCTGGGCGACCAGGCCACCGTGCCCCTGGTCATCGAAAAGGACCTGACCCTGACCCTGAAGCGCCGGGCCCGGCGCACCATGAACGTGGTGGTGCGCTATGACCAGCCCATCCCGGCGCCCTTCGTGAAGGGCGACCGCCTGGCCACCCTGGTGATCTCGGGCAAGGACATGGAACCCGTGGAAGTGCCCCTGGTGGCCGGGGCCGACGTGGCCCAGCTGGGCTTCGTGGGGCGCATCGGCGCGGCCCTGAAATACATCGTCTGGGGCGCCTCCAGCCAATGACCCCGCTGCCATGAGCGACTACGGGCGGTTCATCACCCTGGAGGGAGGCGAGGGCACCGGCAAATCCACCCAGGCCAACCTGCTGGCCCGGCGCCTGCGCTCGGTGGGCATCGACACCCTGGCCACCCGCGAGCCCGGCGGCGAGCCGGGGGCCGAGGAGATCCGCAAGCTGCTGGTGCGCGGCGAGGTCCACCGCTGGAGCCCCATGACCGAGGCCCTGTTGAACTACGCCGCCCGGCGCGAGCACCTGGGCAAGGTGGTGATGCCGGCCCTGAAGGCCGGGCGCTGGGTGGTCAGCGACCGCTTCGCCGATTCCACCCTGGCCTACCAGGGTTACGGCCACGGCCTGGCGCTGGACAAGATCCACGCCCTGCACGAGCTTGTGCTGGGCCGCTTCCAGCCCGACCTGACCCTGATCCTGGACCTGCCCGAGGACGCCGGCCTGGCGCGTGCTACCGCCGGCGCCGACGGGGCCGAGGACCGCTACGAGCGCATGGATGTGGACTTCCACCGGCGCCTGCGCCAGGGCTTCCTGGAGATCGCCCGTGAGGCACCCGACCGCTGCGTGGTCATCGACGCCTCCGGCGATGTGGAAACGGTGCTGAACGCCATCCGCGACGTGGTGCGGGCCCGCCTGGGCATCGCCCTGCCGTGATGGCGACGGCGGACCTTCCCGAAAACGGCCCACCGCCGCCGCGCGCCAATCCCGACCTGCTGGGCCAGGAAACGGCCGAGGCCACCCTGCTGGAGGCCGCCACCAGCGGCCGCCTGGCCCACGCCTGGCTGCTGACCGGGCCCCGGGGCATCGGCAAGGCGACCCTGGCCTACCGCTTCGCCCGCTTCCTGCTGTCCGGCGGGGCCGAGGCGGGGCAGGGGGGTCCGTCGCTGTTTGGCGAACCGGAACCGGCCGCCAGTCTGCACGTGGCCCCGGAATCGCCGCTGTTCCGCCGCATCGCCGCCGGCGGCCACGCCGACCTGCTGACCGTCGAGCGCACGGCCGGCTCCACGGGCAAGCTGCGCGCCGAGATCGTGGTGGAGGACGTGCGCGGCGTCGGCGCCTTCATGACCATGACGGCGGCCGAGGGCGGCTGGCGGGTGGTGGTGGTGGACGCCGCCGACGAGATGAACCGCAACGCCGCCAACGCCCTTCTGAAGGTGCTGGAGGAACCGCCGGCCCGGGCCCTGCTGCTGCTGGTGGCCCACAACCCGGGGCGCCTGCTGCCGACCATCCGGTCCCGCTGCCGCACCCTGGCCCTGGCACCCCTGGCCGACGACGTGGTGGAGGGCCTGCTGGCCCGCCACGCCCCGGACCTGGCGCCTGGCGACCGCGCCGCCCTGGCCGCCCTGGCCGACGGCAGCATCGGCCGGGCCCTGGACCTGGCGGCGGAAGGGGGCCTGGACCTGCATCGCGACATGGCGCGCCTGCTGGCCGGCCTGCCGGACCTGGACGTGCCGGCGCTGCACGACCTGGCGGGCCGGGTGGCCGGCCCCACGGCCGACGGCGCCTACCGGGTGCTGACCGATCTGATCCGCCGCTGGCTGGGCGCCCTGGTCACCGACGCGGCCCGGGGCCGGGGGCCGGCGGACCCCGCCGAGGCCGCCCTGGCGGCCCGTCTGCTGGCCGACGGCGGCCTTGATCGGTGGCTGGAGGTATGGGAAAAGATCAACCGCCTGCTCGCTCGCGCGGACGGCGCCAACCTCGATCGCAAGCAGATCGTCCTGAACATCTTCCTCGCGCTGGAAACCGCCGCCCGCGGCTGATCCCCGCGACGGCGCCGCCCGCTCCCGCACGGGTCCATCAGTCTGGAGAGTCGCCGCCATGGCCGGTCCGAAGCGCTACTACCTCACCACGCCCATCTACTACGTGAACGACGCGCCGCACATCGGCCACGCCTACACGACCCTGGCCTGCGACGCCCTGGCGCGGTTCAAGCGGCTGGACGGCTTCGACGTGAAGTTCCTGACCGGCACCGACGAGCACGGCCAGAAGGTGGAAAAATCCGCCCAGGCCGCCGGCATCGACCCCCAGGCCTTCACCGACAAGGTGTCGCAGAACTTCCGCGACCTGGCGGCCTTCATGGGCTTCACCAACGACGACTTTATCCGCACCACCGAGGCCCGCCACAAGGCCGCTTGCCAGGAGATCTGGCGCCGCCTGCGGGAGCGCGGCGAGATCTACCTGGGCTCCTATTCCGGCTGGTACGCCGTGCGCGACGAGGCCTACTACGCCGAAAGCGAGCTGGTGGACGGCCCCGACGGCTCCAAGGTGGCGCCCAGCGGCGCGCCCGTGGAGTGGGTGGAGGAGCCCAGCTACTTCTTCCGCCTGTCCGCCTGGCAGGACAAGCTGCTGACCTTCTATGAGGAAAACCCCGACTTCATCCTGCCCAAGACCCGCCGCAACGAGGTGATGAGCTTCGTCAAGGGCGGCCTGCAGGACCTGTCGGTGTCGCGCACCAGCTTCAAGTGGGGCATCCCCGTGCCCGGCGACGACGACCACATCATGTACGTGTGGCTGGATGCCCTGACCAACTACACCACCGCCGTCGGCTTCCCGGAGACGGAGGAGGGCGAATTCCCCACCTACTGGCCGGCCGACCTGCACATGGTGGGCAAGGATATCCTGCGCTTCCACGCCGTCTACTGGCCGGCCTTCCTGATGGGCGCCGGGCTGGAACCGCCCATGCGCGTGTTCGCCCACGGCTGGTGGACCAACGAGGGCCAGAAGATCTCCAAGTCCCTGGGCAACGTCATCGACCCCATCGACCTGGTGAACCGCTACGGCCTGGACCAGGTGCGCTATTTCCTGCTGCGCGAGGTGCCGTTCGGCAACGATGGCGACTTCTCGCACACCGCCATGGTGCACCGCATGAACGGCGACCTGGCCAACGATTTCGGCAACCTGGCCCAGCGGGTGCTGTCGATGATCGCCAAGAACTGCGGCGGCAACGTGCCGGCCCACGGCGCGCGCACCGACGACGACCGGGCCCTGCTGGGCGCCGCCTATGACCTGCACCGGGCCCTGGGCGAGCTGCTGGACCGCCAGGCCTTCCACGAGGCGCTGGAGACCCTGTGGGTTGTCATCCGCCAGGCCAATGCCTACGTGGATCGCCAGGCGCCCTGGAAGCTGCGCAAGGAGGACCCCGACCGCATGGCCACCGTGCTGTACGTTCTGGCCGAAACCATCCGCGTGCTGGCCCTGCTGGCCCAGCCCTTCGTGCCGGGCGCGGCGGGCAAGCTGCTGGACCAGCTGGCCGTTTCGGAAAACCACCGGGACTTCTCGTTCCTGGGGGCCGAGCACGAACTGTCGCCGGGCACGGCCCTGCCCAAGCCCCAGGGCGTGTTCCCACGCTTCGTGGAGGCCGAGGAGGGCGCCTGACCCATGCTGGTGGACAGCCACTGCCATCTGGACTTCCCCGATTTCGCCGACGACCTGGATGCCGTGGTGGCCCGGGCGGCCCGCGCCGGCGTGGGCACCATGGTGACCATCTGCACCCACGTGACCCGGTTCGAGCGCGTGCTGGCCGTGGCCGAGCGGTTCGACAACATCTTCTGCACGGTGGGCATCCATCCCCACAACGCCGCCGACGAGCCCGACGTGACGCCCGAGCACCTGGCCCGCATGGCCGAGCACCCCAAGGTGGTGGGCATCGGCGAGACGGGGCTGGATTTCTATTACGACCACAGCCCCCGCGACGTGCAGGAACGCCAGTTCCGGGCCCACATCGGCGCGGCGCGGCAGACCGGCCTGCCGCTGGTCATCCACACCCGCGACGCCGACGACGACATGATCCGCATCCTGAGGGACGAGCACGGGCAGGGGGCCTTCCCGGGCCTGCTGCACTGCTTCAGCTCGGGCCACGCCGTGGCCGAATGCGCGGTTGAGTTGGGGCTCTACGTGTCGCTTTCCGGCATCGTCACCTTCAAGACGGCGGAAAGCCTGCGCGACAGCGCCCGCCAGTTGCCCCTGGACCGCCTGCTGGTGGAAACGGATTCCCCCTACCTGGCGCCCATGCCCAACCGGGGCAAGCGCAACGAGCCCGCCTTCACGGCCCTGACGGCCCAGCGGGTGGCCGAGGAGCGCGGCCTGCCGGCGGCCGACTTCGCCGCCGCCACGACGGACAACTTCTTCCGCCTGTTCACCAAGATCGACGCCCAGGCCCCGGGGGTGCGCGCATGCGCGTGACCATCCTGGGCTGTGGCGGGTCCGCCGGCACGCCCTCCGTGGAGTTCGGCTGGAGCCGCTGCAACCCCGACAACCCCAGGAACCGGCGCCTGCGGCCGTCCATCCTGGTGGAGCAGGGCGACACGATCCTGCTGGTGGATACCTCGCCGGACCTGCGCCAGCAGCTTCTGAACACGGGCCTGAAGCGCCTGGACGCGGTGCTGTTCACCCACGCCCATGCCGACCACCTGCACGGCATCGACGACCTGCGGCCCATCAACCGGGCCATGAACCGGACGCTGGACATCTACGCCGACGCGCCGACCCTGGAGACCATCCGCACCCGGTTCGCCTATGTGCTGGAGCCCCTGGCGCCGGACGCCAAGTACTTCTACAAGCCGACCCTGATTCCCCACGAGATCGCCGACGGCCAGACCGTGACCATCGGCGACATCACCTTCGACGTGTTCGAGCAGGACCACGGCTACATGACGTCGCTGGGCTTCCGCTTCGGCTCGGTGGGCTTTTCCACCGACGTGGTGGAACTGACCGACGCCGCCTTCGACACCCTGGCCGGGATCCACACCTGGATCGTCGGCACCCTGGTGGAACAGCCGCATCCCACGCACGCCCACCTGGACAAGGTGCTGGGCTGGATGGACCGGGTGAAGCCCCGGCGCGGCGTGCTGACCCACCTGAGCGGCCTGTTCGATTACGACGACCTGAACGCCCGCACGCCGGATTTCGTCGAGCCGGCCTACGACGGCCTGGTGCTGGACGCGCCGTAAAGGTCCGCCGGCGCCGGAAGGCTGCTGGGGGCGTGACGCGGGCATCGCGGCGGGAATCACCCTTAAGCGCATTCACAATCCCAAGAACGCTCTCTAACCTTATCTCCAAAATATATAATCTATAATTTATCATAATATACATTATGCGACATTTAGGGTTACGGGCGGAAATGCCGTTGGGTCTTCAGGATGTCCCGTCTTGGGGTTCGGCGGTTTGGCTTGGTGGTCCCCCGTGGAGTCTCCCCCATTCGGTGAGGACGCGAATCCCGTGGTGGCGGACGCGGCCGGAGGACGGCTCCGGGACGCGCCGGCGCCATGGGCGGCGAAAAAAGTGCGGCGCGTGGCGTGCCGGTCTTCCTGCTGGCATTCAAACGCCTTGGGCCGATGACCTTGCGCCCGGTCCTGAACCGCGCCCGGGCGTCGGCCCTTGGCATCCGGGGCCGCTTTGCGCTATGGCCGGACGGTCGTTTCCGTTTCGTCCGTAGAGGTTTCCGCCATGCCCCACCGCCTGCCCGACGCACCGCCCATCGACCGCCTGCTGGCCATCATGGCGCGCCTGCGCGATCCCCAGGACGGCTGCCCCTGGGACGTGGAGCAGACCTTCGCCACCATCGCCCCCTACACCATCGAGGAAGCCTACGAGGTGGCCCACGCCATCGCCGAGGACGACATGGGCGAGTTGCGCGGCGAACTGGGCGACCTGCTGCTGCAGGTGGTGTTCCACGCCCGCATGGCCGAGGAATCCGGCCATTTCGACTTCCACGACGTGGCCACGGCCATCAGCGACAAGATGATCACCCGCCACCCCCACGTGTTCGCCGACGCCGTGGAGCGCGATTCCCAGGGCCAGACCCGGGCCTGGGAGGAGCAGAAGGCCGCCGAACGGCGGGCCAAGGCGGCCGAGGACGGCACCGAAGACCACCACAGCGCCCTGGACGGCGTGATCCTGGCCCTGCCCGCCCTGACCCGGGCCGAAAAGCTGCAGAAGCGCGCCGCCCGCGTGGGCTTCGACTGGCCGGACCTGGGCGGCCCCCTGGACAAGCTGCGCGAGGAAATCGACGAACTGGAGGCCGAGATCGCCGAAGGCCGCTCGGCCGAGGGCATGCTGGCGGAACTGGGCGACCTGCTGTTCTCGGTGGTCAACCTGGCCCGCAAGCTGCACCTGGACCCGGAACGGGCCCTGCGCCAGGCCAACGACAAGTTCGAACGCCGCTTCCGGGCCATCGAGGCCCGCCTGACGGCCCAGGGCCATCGCACCGAGCAGATGGACCTGGCGGACCTGGATGCCCTGTGGGAAGACGTGAAGGCTCAGGAATAAGGCGCGAAACCAATTATCTTTTTTGGTGACGTTCCCCCTGCCCGCCATTCCCCGTATACTGGCGCCACCATGGTTCGCCGCTCCGCCCGCCTTGCCGCCCTGCTGGTTCTGGTGTCCGCCGTTCTGGGCGCCTGCTACCTGCCCATGCGGTTCGATACCGAGGTCGCCATCGGCCGCACGGGCCTGTACGACATGCAGTTCGACGGCTACGTCACCTGGGTGCCGCTGTACGACAAGATCCGCCGCAACGCCCTGTCCGACGCCGAGCGACGGCAGAAGGAACAGGAGCTGGTCACCGACCTGAAGCGGGATTCCGCCACCCAGCGGGTCGAGGTGGTGAAGCCCGGCATCCTGCGCCTGGCCTGGCGCAAGAAGGGCGACCTGGTCGAAACCGGCATGGTGCGCTTCCTGCGCCGCAACGAACCCCTGCTGAGCCTGTCCTTCGACAAGGATACCGGCCGGATCCGCATCGAGGGCACCCAGATTTCCAGGGACAACGCCCGCAAGCTGGCCGACATGGGCCTGATTTCCCAGGGCGAGCTGCGGGTCCGGACCGCCCTGCCGGCGGCTTCCCACAACGCCCAGCAGGTGCTGGACCGGGCCGGCGGCGAAAAGCTGTACGTGTGGCGGATCCGCGACCTGGACAGCCCGGCCCCGCGCCTGACCCTGCGCCTGCGCTGACCGGGGGCGCTGACCGGGGACGCTGACAGGGGGCATTGACCGGGCGCCGATTCCCGGCGCGACCCCCCCTAATTTTCGAAAACGCCAATCAATTTCGTTTGATTTGACGTCGGATGGAAGAATCTGGTCATATGACGACACGGTTGCGAAGCCTCGCAACGGATACACGCAGTTTCGGGGGCTGACGGTATTCCTGGGCCTACGTACGAAAAGGCCGTAGCAGACCTGTTCGACGCCGCGATCGAACCGACGGTCTGGAATCGGGCCATGGCCTCGGTGGCCGACGTTGTCGACGGCCACGGCGTGGGCCTGTTCATCCGTGAAACCCGCACCGGCCACATCCCCTTCTTCCACGGGTTCGGCATCGCCGCCGGCCAGGCCGACTATGCGGCCCATTACCAGACCGTCGACCCCCGCATGGCCTATGCCCTGGCCCACCCCCAGGTGGCCGTCCACTACGATCGCCTGGCCATCGACGAACGGGCCATGGACCGCCACGAGTTCTACGACTGGCTGTTGAAGGTGGGCGGCTTCCGCCACTTCATGGGCCTGCGCCTGGACCTGGACCACAGCCGCTCGGCCTTCCTGGCCGTCAACTGGCGGGTGCCCCACGGCCACGCCGAGCCGGCCGACCTGGAACGCCTGCGGCGCATCGGCCGCCACGTGCTGCAGGCCCTGCGGGTGGCCGAACGGCTGAAGACCGTGCCCTCGCCCGTCACCGGCGGGCTGGAGATCCTGGACCGCATCCGCCACGGCATCTTCCTGATCGACCGCCGCGGCCACTGCCTGCACATGAACAGCGCCGCCACCCAGGTGCTGAACCGCCGCGACGGCCTGATCATGGACGGCGGCGCCCTGCTGGCCTGCCACGGGCCCACCCGGCCGCGCCTGGACGACCTGATCGCCGGCGTGGTGGGGCGGCGCGAGCGGCCGGAAGGGGATGTTCTGGTGCTGCCCCGGGCCACGGGCGCGCGCCCCTACCAGGTGGTGGTGGCCCCCCTGCCCGGCCGGCACCTGGACCTGCCGGTGCGCGACGTGGCCGCCATCGGCCCCGTGGCCGCCGTGTTCGTCACCGATCCCGAGGACGACGCGGAACTGGCCACGGAAACCCTGTCGCGTCTGTTCGGCCTGACCCCCAAGCAGGCCGAGGTCTGCGCCCTGCTGGCCCAGGGCCTCACCCTGAAGGACATCGCCGACCGCCTGAGCATCGCCCGCTCCACGGCGCGCCTGCACCTGGAACACATCTTCCGCAAGACCGGCGTGGGCCGGCAGGCGGACCTGGTGCGCCTGGTGCTGGGCTCGCCCATCACCCTGTTCGGCACCGACGGCGCGCCGCCCTACGCCGACGTGGCGGAATAGGCAACGTTCCGGTCCAGTCCGGCACCACCGCGCCAAGCGGCATCGCCCCTTCGAGGCTCGCTTCGCTCGCACCTCAGGGTGAGGTTTTTCAGTATGTTACGCCCTCATGCTGAGGAGCCCATCGCAGATGGGCGTCTCGAAGCATGGGTGCCATCCACGCGGTGCCAGAAACCCGTCGGTCAGAGTCCCTTGTCCCGCTTCCGCGCCCAGGCCGGGCGGATCACCCACGGCCGGTCGCCGCGGCGGCGGTCCACCGTGTCCACCCGCAGGCGGCCGTCCGACAGCCACAGGGCGTGGGTGCCCTCCCGCGCCAGGTCGGCCTTGTCGATCACCCGCCGGGCCGACGGACAGGCCCCGTGGACGAAATCGGGGCTGACCACCACGTCGGCGTTCAGGCAGTCCTCGGCCAGGGCGTCGGGGCGCCGGGCCAGGGCCACGGTCAGGCCGTCCTGGCGGAACAGGCAGCCCAGGGGGTCGCACGACAGGCGACCCTGGGCGCCGCCGCCCCAGCGCGGCCACACGGCCGGTTCCGCCTCCTGGCCGGCCCGGCGCAGCCACACCTCGCGGTCGAACCGGGCCGTGGCGCGGGACGACACGGTCATCACCCCCTGCGGGTCGGTCACCGCCAGCAGGCGGCCGTCCTCGTCGATCAGCACGTCGGGCGGGATCACCAGGGCCGTGGAGGCCAGGCCCAGGGCCACGGCCGAGGCCCCCGCCCAGCGCCATGGCCGCCGCCACAGGCACAGCCACAGGCCGCCCAGGGCGATGGCCCCCAGGCCCCACACGGGCATGGCCGGCAGCAGGGTCACGGCGCCGGGCCAGGCGGCCACCCCGGCGGCCACGGCCAGCACCCCGTCGATGCCCCAGGCCATGGGCGCCAGGGCCAGGCCCTCCAGCCCCAGGGGCATCAGCAGGAAGGCCAGCACCGCCCAGGGCATGATCCACAGGGCCGTCAGCGGCACCGCCGCCAGGTTGGCGGCCAGGCCGAACACGGCCACCCGGTTGAAGTGGTACAGGGCGAAGGGGCCCGTGGCGAAGCCGGCCACCATGGTGGTCACCCCCACCCCGGCCAGGTAGGACAGGGGCCGGCGCAGCCACCCGCCACCGCCGCCGCGGCGGCCCAGCCAGCCCAGGTGCCGTTCCACCCGGCCCAGGGCCTCGTAGGTGGCGATCAGCGCCGTCACGGCGGCGAAGGACAGCTGGAAGCTGGCCCCCAGCAGGCTTTCCGGGTGCAGCAGCAGGATGAACACCGCCGCCCAGGCCACCGAGCGCATGGACAGGCCGCGGCGGTCCAGCACCACGGCCAGCAGCACCAGGCCGATCATCAGGAAGGCCCGCTGGGTGGGCACCGTGGCACCGGACAGCAGGGCATAGCCGCAGGCCCCCAGCAGGGCCGCCACGGCGGCCCATTTCTTGATCGGCCAGCGCAGGGCCACCCGGGGCACCAGGGCCAGCAGGGCCCGCACGGCGACGAACAGGATGCCCGCCACCAGGCCGATGTGCAGGCCCGAAATGGCCAGCAGGTGGGCCAGGCCGGCATCGCGCAGGTTGTCCATCACCGCTTCGGGGATGGCCCCCCGGTGGCCGGTCATCAGGGCCGCCGCCACGGCCCCGGTGGGTTCCGGCAGGGCCGCCATGACCCGTTCGGCGATGGCCTGGCGCAGGCGCGACAGGCCCAGCCACAGGCCTTCCAGCCCGTCCTCCGACGCCCGGGCCGTCACCGTGGCCCGGCCCAGGGCGAAGCCCACGGCGCCCACGCCCTGGAAGAAGGCCTGGCGCTGGAAGTCGAAGGCGCCGGGTGCCGAAGGCGCCGGCGGCGGGGTCAGCACGGCGCGCAGGCGGATCCAGTCGCCGGGCCGGATGTCGGGCTGCTCGCCGCGCAGGTTCAGGCGCAGGCGGTGGGGCGTCAGGGGGAGGTCCAGGCGCGCCACGTCGGGCCGGTCCAGGGTGACGCGCAGGCCGTCGCCCCGGAGGTCGGCCAGCACCACCCGGCCCTCCACCCGGGTCGGCCCCACCCGGTGGTCCAGGCCCGGCGCCGCCACCCCGGCGGTGCGCCACTGGGCGGCGGCGAAACCCAGGGCCAGGGACCCCAGGGCCAGGGCCAGGATGACCAGCGCCGGCCCGCCCCGGCCCGGCGTTCCCCGGGCCAGGAGGCCCCGGCCCAGCCATCCCAGAACGGCGAAAATGGCCAGGGCCAGGGTGCCAACCCAAAAGGGTGGTTCAACGGGTAGGGCGAAATAGACGGAAATGCCGATTCCGAGGCCCACGGGCAGCCAAAGGGGCCACCGGTCGCGCTCTTGCGAGAGCGGCATAAAAGACGTCGCCAAACGGGAAAGAAAGCGTATATTCAATACATTATCCCGTCAGGGAGACCCCCTGATGAAAAGAATTCATCGGTCGTCGCCAGAATTGCTGCGCATGCTAACAGAATATGCTAGAAACCCGGCAACTCGTTCGCGCCTCCAACAGTAGCAGATGGATATATGAGCGTCGTCACCCGCTTCGCGCCCTCCCCCACGGGCTTCCTGCACATCGGCGGTGCGCGCACGGCGCTGTTCAACTGGCTATTCGCGAAACATCACGACGGGCGCTTCCTGCTGCGCATCGAGGACACGGACCGGGCCCGCTCCACCCAGGCCGCCGTGGACGCCATTTTCGACGGCCTGTCCTGGCTGGGCCTGGACTGGGACGGCGAGGCCGTGTCGCAGTTCGCCCGCGCCGACCTGCACCGGGCGGCGGCCGAGCGCCTGCTGGCCGAGGGCCGGGCCTACAAATGCTACTGCTCGCCGGAGGAGCTGGCCGAGATGCGCGAGAAGGCCCGCGCCGAGGGCCGTTCGGCGCTGTACGACGGGCGCTGGCGCGACCGCGACCCGGCCGACGCGCCCCCCGGCGTGGCCCCGGTGATCCGCCTGAAAACCCCCAACGACGGTGAAACGGTGGTGGACGACGCCGTGCAGGGCACCGTGCGGGTGGCCAACACCACCCTGGACGACATGGTCTTGTTGCGGGCCGACGGCACCCCCACGTACATGCTGGCCGTGGTGGTGGACGACCACGACATGGGCGTGACTCACGTGATCCGCGGCGACGACCACCTGACCAACACCTTCCGCCAGGTGGGCCTGTACAACGCCCTGGGCTGGGATACCCCTGTGTTCGCGCACATCCCGCTGATCCACGGCCCCGACGGGGCCAAGATGTCGAAACGTCACGGGGCCCTGGGGGCCGAGGCCTACCGCGACATGGGCTTCCTGCCCGAGGCCCTGTGCAACTACCTGCTGCGCCTGGGCTGGAGCCACGGCGACGACGAGATCATCACCATCGAGCAGGCCATCCAGTGGTTCGACCTGGCCGCCGTCAACAAGGGCGCCGCCCGGTTCGACATGGACAAGCTGACCAGCCTGAACGGCCACTACATCCGCCACGCCGACGACGGCCGCCTGGCCGACCTGGTGCTGGCCCGCATGGACGCCCCCGGCCCGGTGGTGGCCGAACGGGTGCGCCGGGCCATTCCGCACCTGAAGGAACGGGCGAAGACCATCGTTGAATTGACTGAAAGTGCACAATTTCTGTCCAACGGCCGGCCCCTGGCCCTGGCGCCCAAGGCGGCCCAGCTGTTGGATGACGACGGCCGCGCCGTGCTGCGCGGCCTGCGCGACCCGCTGACCGGGGTGACGGATTGGACCGTGCCGTCCCTCGAAGCCGCCGTACGGTCCTTCGCCGACGGGGCGGGGTTGAAGCTGGGCAAGGTCGCCCAGCCCCTGCGCGCCGCCCTGACCGGCACCACGGTTTCGCCGGGGATCTTCGACGTGCTGGACGTGTTGGGATCCGAGGAGGCATTGGGGCGTATCGACGACGCCCTGGCGCAACGAAACCCGCGCGATTAGCGCGCGAACCGGACAGTCAAGAGCCGGGAACTGCAGCAACGGGACCCCGACCCCGCCCAACCCCTGCAAAACGGGTCCGGCGTCGGCCCCCAGAGGACCGAGGGAGAGTATCGATGAGCGAGATGAAACCGAGCTCCTCATTCACCCTGACCGACAACCGGTCGGGGCAAACCTATGACCTGCCCCTCCTGGACGGCACCGTTGGGCCGTCCGTGGTGGACATCCGCAAGTTCTATGCGGATACGGGTTGCTTTACCTACGATCCGGGTTTCACCTCAACGGCGAGCTGTGAATCGAAGATCACCTACATCGACGGCGACGTGGGCATCCTGCGCTATCGGGGCTACGAGATCGCCGACCTGGCCGAGCATTCCGACTTCATGGAGGTCTGCTATCTGCTGCTGTACGGCGAGCTGCCGAACGTGGCGCAGAAAGACAAGTTCGTGCACGACATCACCTACCACACCATGGTGCACGAACAGATGCACAAGTTCATCGAGGGATTCCGTCGTGACTCCCACCCGATGGCGGTGATGGTGGGCGTGGTGGGCGCGCTGTCGGCCTTCTACCACGACAGCCTGGACATCTCGAACCCGCACCACCGCATGGTGGCCTCGTTCCGCATGATCGCCAAGATGCCGACCATCGCGGCCTGGGCCTACAAGTACTCCATCGGCCAGCCGTTCATCTATCCCAGGAACGATCTGTCGTTCGCCGAAGACTTCCTGCACATGATGTACGCCACGCCCTGCGAACCCTATGTGCCCAGCCCCGTGCTGGCCCGGGCCATGGACCGCATCCTGACCCTGCACGCGGACCACGAGCAGAACGCTTCCACCTCCACCGTGCGCATCGCCGGGTCGTCGGGGGCCAACCCCTTCGCCTGCATCGCCGCCGGCATCGCCTGCCTGTGGGGGCCGGCCCACGGCGGCGCCAACGAGGCCGTGCTGGACATGCTCGAGCAGATCGGCACCAAGGACAAGATCCCCGAATTCCTCAAGCGGGCCAAGGACAAGGACGACCCCTTCCGCCTGATGGGCTTCGGCCACCGGGTGTACAAGAACTACGACCCCCGGGCCAAGGTGATGCAGAAGACCTGCCACGAGGTGCTGGACGAACTGGGCAAGCGCGACGAACCGTTGCTGGAACTGGCCATGGAGCTGGAGCGCATCGCCCTGGAAGACCCCTACTTCGTGCAGAAGAAGCTGTACCCGAACGTGGACTTCTATTCGGGCATCATCTTCCGCGCCATGGGCATCCCCACCTCCATGTTCACGGTGCTGTTCGCCGTGGCCCGCACGGTGGGCTGGGTCGCCCAGTGGAACGAAATGGTCGAGGACCCGTCGCAGAAGATCGGCCGGCCGCGCCAGCTCTACGTGGGCGACGACGCCCGCAAGTACGTGCCCCTGAAGGCGCGCGCCTGACCCTTCCACCGGTTCTCCGGTCCCCATGCGGGGGCGTGGCTTCGGCCGCGCCCCCTTTTTTTTGCCTTCGGCCCCCGGATTCTTTTTATTTGTCATATTGAAGTGATATTTGTCACTCTGCCCAAGTGATATTAGTCACACTAAGTTTTTGACGGAAATCACAATAGATGTCGATGATATTTACAAAATAAAATTGTTCGAAAACGCCGCTTTTGTTATTGTATTGATTTGGAAAATACTTTTGCCCTGGCACGGGAAATGCATGCCGCCGTTCCCATACTGACAACCAACGTTCAGTGCTCGAAATGAGGGAATGGATATGCACAGACACCCATGGAGGGCCGGCGCCCTCGCGGCAGGGGTATTTCTTGCCCTGTCATCCGCCGCACAAGCCATACCGGTCCAGTACGACCTGACCTTCGAAACCAGCGGCCAGAGCCTGTGGGACACGGGCACCGCGGTGACCCTGGACAAGACCCAGTTCCTGGGCGCCGCCTGGCAGGACAAGTCGGTGGGCCTGGACCTGATCACCGGCAGCGACGACACCACCCTGCCCAACCCGGCGTGGCTGACCTATCAGGCCGCCCTGGGCACCTGCACGACCCTGGGTAATTCCACGTCGGACTGCATCAACGGCCGCCAGGGCCAGGCGCCCGTGCCCAAGCTGGGCAAGCGCCCGTCCATCCGGTCGTGCGGCAGGTTCGCCGTGGGCTGCAAGATCGCCCAGGCCGGCGACTACACCCGCCGCGCCGCCTATGACGTGGCCATGGCCGCCTGCCGGGCCACGGGCGTGTCGCGCAGCACCTGCGAGAATGGCCGGTCGCTGGTCATTCCCCTGCCCGCCCTGGGCGAGGCCCCGCCGTCCACCCTGGACGTCAACACCAAGACCGGCGTGGCCGTGAACGGATCCACCGACGGCCGGGTGGGCCTGGAACTGGGCCTGACCATGGACAGCGGTTCCGTGGACGCCGTGGTGTCCTACCAGGCCAGCCTGGACATCCCCGACACCGCGGGGCTGGACAAGGCCACGCCCATCAACTTCAACCCCGCCAGCGTGCTGGCCGGCACCAACAGCCTGAACACCACGTTCTCCAACGTGGCCCTGTCGGTGGACGCCATCATGGAGCTGACCGGCGCGGTGACGGCGGAAGGCTGCGTCATCGCCGCCGGCTGCGCCGTGGCCGGCGGGCCCTTCGACATCGCCGAGCGGGCCTCGGTGCTGACCTTCAACGAGGACGGCACCGGCGGCGTCGAGCTGCTGGGCCACGAACCCTCGTTCTACGGCCTGCCCGACACCTTGGACGGCTTCCCGTTCAGCGTGGACATCGCCGGCCTGGCGGAAATCACCCTGCACCAGTCCCGCCCCGACGCCAGCGGCGGCCTGGACGCCACCAGCCAGACCCTGAAGGCCACGGGCCAGGACGACTTCCTGGACCTGATCCTGGACGTGGACAACATCGTCGCCACGGCCGCCGGCGTGCCGGGCCTGTTCGGCGAGGCGTTCGACGTGGGCCCGGGCAGCGTGTTCTACGACATCATCAACGTGGCCATGGGGCCCACCATCGACCTGCAGCAGGATTTCGAGCTGGACCCCACCCTGTTCGTGCACTTCGCCTTCGACCAGGAGGTGATGGTGGACGGCCTGCTGGTCTCGGAACTGATCTCGCCCTGGGACGAACTGCCCGACATCCTGTTTCAGGCCGACGTGACCAACGTGACGCCCACCTTCTTCCTGGAAGCCTCGCTGCTGAACCAGACGCTGCTGGACTTCGACATGGAGTTCTTCATCGACCTGCTGCAGATCGGCTTCGACTTCCCCCTGGTGGGCGAGCATGCCTTCGGCATCGGCAACGTGCTGGCCCAGGGCGTGGACCTGTTCGACTCCCCGGCCCTGTTCGCCAACCTGTTCCCCCTGGGCGGCTGGCAGCTGGAGGTGGGCGACAGCTTCCAGATCAACTTCCTGTCCGGCTCCTCGGGCCCCGCCTCCACGGACACCCGCAGCGAATCCAACGCCGTGCCCGAACCGGGCGTGGTGGTGCTGCTGCTGCTGGGCCTGGCCGGGGTGATGGTCGCCCGCCGGCGCCGCGCGGCCCCCGTCCTGTCGGCCTGATGGTCCGCCCGGGCCGGCCCCGCCGGCCCGGGCGCGCCCTTCACGAAAAAAATCCAAAGGAGGATGGCCCCATGGCCTGGCTCAGA
>JAGREA010000405.1 GCA_020446745.1 Rhodobacterales bacterium
CACTTCCCGCTGATGCCGCGCATCTACATGGCCCTGGCCCAGGAGGACCGGCACCCCATTTCCGACATCCTGCGCCAGACGCCGGACATCCCCGACACCTGCCAGTGGGCCATCTTCCTGCGCAACCACGACGAACTGACCCTGGAAATGGTCACCGACCGGGAACGCGACTACCTGTGGCAGTTCTACGCCGCCGACCGGCGGGCCCGCATCAACCTGGGCATCCGCCGCCGCCTGGCGCCGCTGCTGGACAACGACCGGCGCAAGATCGAGCTGCTGAACAGCCTGCTGATGTCCATGCCCGGCACGCCGATCATGTACTACGGCGACGAGATCGGCATGGGCGACAACATCTTCCTGGGCGACCGCAACGGCGTGCGCACGCCCATGCAGTGGTCGCCGGACCGCAACGCCGGGTTCTCGCGGGCCGACCCCCAGTCCCTGTTCCTGCCGCCCATCATGGACCCCATGTACGGCTTCGAGGCGGTGAACGTGGAGGCCCAGACCCGCAGCCCGTCGTCGCTGCTGAACTGGATGAAGCGGCTGATCGCCGTGCGCAAGATGCACCCGGTGTTCGGCAGCGGCAAGCTGACCTTCCTGTACCCCGGCAACCGCAAGATCTTCGCCTACCTGCGCGAGAACGACGACGAGGTGATCCTGTGCATCGCCAACCTGTCGCGCGCCTCGCAGCCGGCCGAGCTGGACCTTTCGGACTTTGCCGGCTGGGCGCTGATCGAGCTGCTGGGCAACAGCGTGTTCCCGCCCATCGGCGAAACGCCCTATTTCATCACCCTGCCGGCCTACGGCTTCTACTGGTTCCAGTTGACCGAGGAGGCCGAGGCGCCGCTGTGGCACAGCCCCTCGGGCATGACCATGCCCGACTTCTACACCCTGGTGTACGCCGACGGGCTGAACGGCCTGCCCATGGGCAAGAACGCCGAAACCCTGAGCCAGCGCATCCTGCCCAAGTACCTGATCCACCAGCGCTGGTTCGCCAGCAAGGACAAGGACTTCGACGAGGCGCCCATCCGCTGCCACGCGGTCATCGAGCACCAGGGCGAGGGCTACCTGCTGGCCATCTGCGAGGCCCTGCTGGAGGACGGCACGAAGCCGCGCTACATCATGCCCCTGGCCGTGACCTGGGAGGCCCCCACGGGTGATCCGTTCCCCGGCTGGCTGCGCCCCCACATCCTGGCCAAGGTGCGCAAGGTGAACCGCATCGGCATGCTGCACGACGCCATGGCCGACAGCTCGTTCCCCGTGGCGGCCACCCGCATGATCGCCGAGGGCGTGTCGGTGCCCACCCACGACGGCGGGCGCATCGACTTCACCCCCACCCGGGCCATGCAGGACTTCGAGGTGCCCGAGGTGCTGACGGCCAAGATCCTGTCCCAGGAGCAGAGCAATTCATCGGCCCAGGTGGGCGAGACGATGATGTTCAAGCTGTTCCGCCGCCAGGCCGACGGCATCCACCCGGAAGTGGAGATCGGCCGCTACCTGACCGACGTGGCCGGCTTCCGCAACATCCCGCCGCTGCTGGGCAGCGTGGAAATGGTGGCGCCCGACGGCACGCCCAGCGCCATCGGCGTGCTGCAGGGCATGGTGGTGAACCAGGGCGACGGCTGGGCCGTCACCCTGGACTTCCTGGGCCGCTACCTGGAAACCCGGTTCGTCGAACGCGAGGCGGTGGAGGCCCTGGCCATCGAGGACGACATCGCCGTGTACCTGCCCGTGGCCGAAACCCTGGGCCGGCGGGTGGGCGAGCTGCACGCCGCCTTCGCCATGGACACCGACGACCCGGCCTTCCGCCCCGAGCCGGTGACCGAGGCCGACGTGGCTGACTGGCGCCAGGCGGTGGAGGCCCAGGCGGCGCTGGCCCGCCAGGCCCTGGAACGGGTGCGCGACACCGTGTCTTCCGACATGGCCGAATTGATCGCCGTGCTGCTGTCCGACTGGTCCCAGGTGGACAACATGATCGCCCGGACCACGCCCGACAACCTGAAGGCCGTGAAGACCCGCTGCCACGGCGACCTGCACCTGGGCCAGGTGCTGCAGGCCAAGGACGACATCGTGATCCTGGACTTCGAGGGCGAGCCGGTGCGCACCCTGGAGGAACGCCGGGCCAAAACGTCGCCCCTGCGCGACGTGGCGGGCATGATCCGGTCCTTCGACTACGCCGCCTGGGCGGCCCTGTTCGAGCGGTCGGCCCTGCGGGCCGAGGCCCTGGAACTGGAACGCCACTGGGTGGGGGACTGGCAGTTGGCCTCCCTGCGGTCGTTCCTGGACGCCTACCGCGAGGCCACGGTCAACTGCCCGTCGGTGCCGCGCAACAAGCGCCAGTACAAGCGCCTGCTGGACCTGTTCGTGCTGGAAAAGGTGCTGTACGAGATCTGCTACGAATCGGCCAACCGGCCCGACTGGCTGCCCATTCCCGTGCGCGGCCTGATCCGCCTGCTGTCGGGCCGCAACTGACCGCCCGGCGGCGCGGCGGGGGTCAGCCCCGCCCGCGGCCCTCCTCGGCCAGCAGGCGGGCCAGGGCCACCATGCGCGGCAGGGTGGCCAGGTCCTCCACGTCGAAGCTGTAGCGGCGCTTCCAGTTGGGGTGCTGGTCCACGGTGCTGGGCATGTTCACCTGTTCCGTCTCGCCGGTCAGGTCCTCGGGCTGGACGATCATCATGCGGCTGGGCGTGCGGGCCAGGAACCGGTGCACGGCCTGGATCAGGGCATCGCTGGGCAGGCCGTCGGCGTCCTCGGCCGCGCCCTCGAAGCCGGCATGGCGGCGCAGGGCGGCGATCAGCGCCTCGCGGTCCTGGGCCCGGGTCACCGGGGCCTCGCGCTCGGCCTCGGGCGTCGGGTACAGATTCAAAAGGCGGCGCAGCTCCACGTCGCGGCCGGTCCAGAAGCCGCTCAGGGTGGCCTGGTCGTGGGTGCCCGTGGCCACCGTGGACACGGCCGGATAGGTGTCCGGCGCCTTGTAGGAGCGGTCGGCCTCGCGCTCGCGGTGCAGCACCCGGAACGACAGGGCGCCCAGTTCGATGATGCGCTCGCGGAAGCCCGGCGGGATGGTGCCCAGGTCCTCGGCCACCACGGCGCAGCGGTTGCGGTGGCTTTCCAGGGCGATGATGCCCAGCAGGTCTTCCAGCGGATACTGGATGTAGCCGCCTTCCGTGGGCCGGTTGCCCAGGGGGATCCAGTACAGGCGCAGAAGCTGGAACGCATGGTCGATGCGCAGCACCCCGGCGTGGCGCATGTTGGACCGGATCAGGCTGATGAACGGGCCGTAGGCGGCATCGTGCAGGGGCACCGGGGCATAGGGCAGCACGCCCCAGACCTGGCCGATAGGGTTGCGCAGGTCCAGCGGGCAGCCCACGGACACGCCCTGGGGCGCCAGGTCCTGGTGGGCCCAGTGTTCGGCCCCGTCGCGGTCGAAGCCCACGGCCACGTCGCGGTACAGGCCCAGGGGCAGGCGTTCGCGGGCCCGCTCGCCGGCCGCCCGGAGCTGGCGGTCGGCTTCCCACTGCAGGTACAGGTGGAAGTCGATGCGCCCGCCGTTCAGGTCGGCGAATTCGGCCACGTCCGGGCTGTCCGGGTGGCGGTGGCCTTCGGGCCAGAACCACCAGGGCTGCCAGCTTCCGCCGGGGCCGGAAAAGGCGTGGGCGTCGCGCAGGGCCTCGAACACGGCGAAGGTGCGCAGGCCCGTGCCGCCGGCCTCGACGAAGCGGCGGAAGTCCCGGGCCCGGTCGGTGTCCAGGGCCAGGTGGTTGTCGCGGAAGTCGCGGTACAGGGCGTCGAAGGCCGCCTGCTTGGCCGCCGCCACGGCGGCGTAGTCCACCTGGTGGGCGTGGCGGGCCTGTTCGCGGGCGTGGAACTGGTCACCGGCGTCCAGGGGCCGGCCGGCGGCCTTCAGGTCCAGCATGTCGGGCATGGCCGCCACGTCGATGTAATGGGGGGCCAGGAACATGCGCGAGTTGGGGGAATAGGGCGACGGACGGTCGGGCCGCTCGTGGAACAGGGCGTGCAGGGGGTTGATGCCCACGAAGCCGCCGCCCAGGTCGGCCACGCCGTCCACCAGGTTAGCCAGGTCCGAGAAGTCCCCGTGGCCCCAGTTGGCGCGCGACCGCAGGGCGTAAAGCTGCACCGAAACGCCCCAGGTGCGCCGCCCTTCCAGCAGGAAATCCGGCTGCCAGCAGCGATCGGGCACCACGATCAGGGTGGCCTCGGTGCCGTCCAGGCCCGCCGCCGGGCCGATGTCCAGGCGGTGGTAGCCCAGGGGCGGCAGGTGGGGCAGGGGCAGGGCCCGGCGCACCATGGGGCGGCCCTGGGGGTCGTGGCCCCGGTCCAGCTCGGCCAGGTCGCGCGTGTCCACCCGCCAGGTTTCCACCCGGCCCCCTTCCTCGGTCAGGCGCAGGTCCAGGGTGCCCGGG
>JAGREA010000406.1 GCA_020446745.1 Rhodobacterales bacterium
CATCTCGTTCGCCGTGGAATCCCGTCTGGTGCGCGAAGTGCTGCGCACGCCGCCCCTGACCGCGCTGCCCAAGACCGGCAGCCTGCTGGAAGGCGTGGGCAACGTGCACGGCGCCGCGGTGCCGGTGTTCGACATCCGCCCCCTGCTGGGCCTGGACGCCGCCACCCCCATGGCCCGCACCCAGCTTCTGCTGCTGGGTGACGGTCGCGAGTCCCTGGGGGTCCTGGTGGACTCCGCCGATCAGCTTCGCGCCATTCCCGCCGGCCGGATCCGCGCCGCCGAAGGCCATGGCGCGGCCGAAGGCATCCTGCGCGGGGTGACCCCGGATGGTCTGACCGTGGTCGACGGCGACCGGCTGATGGCCGCCGACCGCCTGTGGCAGCAGCCGCCCGCCACCCCCGGCAATCCTCTCCCGGTGCCGTCAGAAACAAGGAACTAGACCGGTGTTCGACAATATTTCCGTGCGGGCCCGCGTGGCCATGATGGCGGTGATCAGCCTGATCATCGTCTTCGCGATGGCGTTCCTGTCCATCCAGAGCTTTGGCAAGATCCGCGATACCACAGGCAGCTTCCTGGACGTCACCGTGCAGCGCATGGAGCTGAACAAGACGTTCCTGCGCGGGCTGGGCTATGGCGGTTTCATCCACAACTTTAAGAACTACGTGCTGCGGGCCGATCCCAAGTACGTGGGCCGGGTGGAACAGAACGCCAAGGATGTGCGCGCCGCCGTCCAGCGCTACCGGGGCACCGGGCCCCTGTCCGAAACGGAATCCATGGCCCTGGATCGCATCACCGAGGTGGTGGACGCCTATTCCGCCGCCCTGAAGGTGGCCCAGGACGCCCATGCCAAGGGCCTGCCCATCGCCCAGGTGGACCGCCAGGTCAAGATCGACGACAGCCCGTTCGTGGCGGCCCTGGGCGCCCTGAACGACACCCTGCAGGAAAGCTGGGACACCGGTTCCGCGGCCATGCTGGATCAGGCCCATGATGCCCAGGGCACGCAGCTTGCCATCGGCGCGGCGGCGGCCGTGTTCCTGATCATCATGGGTGTGCTGGTGACCCGATCCATCCTGACGCCCCTGGCCAGGCTGGCCCGCGCCGCCCGCCGGGTGGAAGGCGGCGACCTGACGACCGAGGTGGGGCTGCACCAGCGCAACGAACTGGGCCACATGGGCGCCGCCTTCGACGCCATGATGGCGACCCTGCGCGAGAAGATCGAGAACGAGCAGTCCAGCCGCGAGCGCCTGGAAGAGGTGATGGCCGCCATCACCGAGACCTCGACCCTTTTGGCCACGGCATCCAACGAGATCCTGGCCGCCACGTCGCAGCAGGCCTCCTCCGTGCAGCAGCAGGCCTCGGCCGTGACCCAGGCCGCCAGCACGGTGGACGAGGTGCTGCAGACCTCCGAGCAGGCCTCCGAGCGGGCCCGTTGGGTGGCGGAATCGTCGCGCCGGGCGGCCGAGATCGGCGAGGCCGGGCGCAAGGCGGTGGAGGTTTCCGTGGCCTCCATGGACACGGTGCGCGAGCAGGCCGAGGCCATCGCCGAGAGCATCCTGGGGCTGGCCGACCAGGCCCAGTCCATCGGCGAGATCATCGCCACGGTGACGGACATCGCCGAGCAGACGAACCTGCTGGCCCTGAACGCGGGCATCGAGGCCTCGCGGGCCGGCGAGCACGGCACCGGGTTCACCTTCGTGGCCCGCGAGATCAAGGAACTGGCCGAGGAATCCAAGGCGGCGACGGCGCAGATCCGCCAGATCCTGGGCGAGATCCAGCGGGCCACCAACACGGCGGTGATGGCGACGGAGGAGGGCACCAAGAGCGTCAACGTGACCATCGCCACCATCAACGAGGCCGGCGAGACGATCCGCCAGCTGGCCGACACCATCGCCGAGGCGGCGAAGGCGGGGGCGCAGATCTCGGCTTCGTCGGTGCAGCAGGCCACGGGGATGACGCAGATCCACCAGGCGGTGCGGGAGATCGACACGGCGACGCACCAGAGCGTGGCGTCGAACCAGCAGACGGAACAGGCGGCCCGCGACCTGGCCGGCCTGGGCACTCGCCTGGGTCAGCTCATCGGCCGCGCCGGCTTCGGCCGCGCCCAGCCCATGGCCGCCGAATGA
>JAGREA010000407.1 GCA_020446745.1 Rhodobacterales bacterium
CGCTGGCCGCCGGCGGCCATCCCGCCACCCTTCCGGGCGCCTTCCGGCGCCCTTTTCCACCGTCGTTCGGGGGTCAGCCGGCGGGCGCCAGGGCCCGGGCCACCAGGGTTTCCGCCACGGCCCGGGCGTCGGCGGCGGGGTCGGCGGCGTGGCCCATCTGGGCGGTCACGATGGCCCCTTCCTTCAACAGCAGCAGGCGCCGGGCCAGGGCGTCGGGGTCGGCGGCGCCGGCCCGGGCGGCCAGGTCGCGCACGTGGTGGAACAGCAGCCGCTTGTGCTCGGCCGCCTGGACGTGGATGGGGTGGGCCGGGTCCTGGAACTCCCCGGCCGCCTTGATGAACATGCAGCCCCGGAAATCGGGCTGGCGGAACCATTCGGCCAGGGCGTCGAACAGGGCCACCAGCTGGCCGGCCGGCGTGGGGGCCAGGGCCGCCATGCGGCGGAACAGCCAGTTGCGGAACCGTTCGTCGCGCAGCCGCAGGGTGCCCAGGATCAGGTCGTCCTTGGTCCGGAAGTGCTTGTACATGGAGGTCTTGGAGATGCCGGTCACCGCCACCAGGCGATCCATGCCGCAGGCGTGAAAGCCCTCGCGGTAGAAGGCCGCCAGGGCCTTGTCCAGCAGTTCCTCGCGTTTCGTCGGGCGCATGGGGGCTCCAATCCTTTACCGGAACGTATACCAAGAACCCGGCAGGCCGCAAGTTTTTCGGCAAGTTTTAGATCATATTCCGGGAATTATCATTCAAAACACAGGTCGTGTTCAGATAATTCACAAAAGTGATCCTTTACAGGGTGTACAGATCGGTTCATTGATTGGGCCGCAAGATTTACCGATCAGTACACTTCCTGAAAACGCCCCGCCGACACCCCGCCCTGAAAGGAGAGCCCCATGACCCGTCCGCCCCTGCCGCCCTTCGACGCCCCGTCCGCCCGCGCCAAGGTGCGCGCCGCCGAGAACGCCTGGAACGGCCGCGACCCGGCCCAGGTGGCCCTGGCCTACACGCCCGACAGCGAGTGGCGGAACCGGGCCGAGTTCCTGACCGGCCGGGCGGCCATCGAGGCCTTCCTGACCCGCAAGTGGGCGAAGGAGCTGTGGGCCTTCACCGGCGACCGCATCGCGGTGCGCTTCGCCTATGAATGGCACGACGACAGCGGCACCTGGTTTCGGGCCTATGGCAACGAGAACTGGGAATTCGCGCCCGATGGCCTGATGCGCCGGCGCATCGCCAGCATCAACGACCTGCCCATCGCCGCCGCGGACCGCAAGTTCCACTGGCCCCTGGGCCCCCGCCCCGACGACCACCCGGGCCTGAGCGACCTGGGGCTGTGAAGGGGGCAGCCGGAGGGTTACACCTTCCCCCAGCGCCCGACCGGGCGCCGGCCGGTCAGGCCGCCCCATCGGAGCCGCGAGCGCAGCGAGACGGCGTGAGATAAGAGAAATGGTGCCCCCAGCCGGACTCGAACCGGCACGTCCTTGCGGACAACAGATTTTGAGTCTGCCGCGTCTACCAGTTCCGCCACAGGGGCCCCGAAATCCGAGCGCCGATCATACTCCTGGCCCTTGGCCGGTCAACCGTTTCAGGGGCCCCGTCGGCGCGCCAGGAAAGCCCATGGGGGGCGTGATGGCCATCACGGCGCCGGCCCCCCTTCCCGGGCTAGACTCCAGGGACCATGGCATCCGGCGATTCGCCGGCATCCCGTGACCGATAAAGGAGAAGACCCGTGGGCATCCTGACGTGGATCCTCTTCGGCCTCTTGGCCGGCTTCATCGCCAAGTGGATCATGCCGCGGCGCGACCGGGGCGGATTCATCATGACCATGCTGCTGGGCACGGCCGGCGCCCTGGTGGGCGGCTTCGTGGGCGTTGCCCTGGGCTTCGGCGACGCCATCGCCTTCGACCTGCGCGCCATGGGGCTGGCCATCGCCGGCACCCTGCTGCTGCTGGTGTGGGGCTTCCAGCTGAAGCGCCGCGAGGACTGATCCGACC
>JAGREA010000408.1 GCA_020446745.1 Rhodobacterales bacterium
AAACCCACGTGGCTGGCAAATGGCACCAGCGGCGTCGGGAATGGTGGTGACGGTGGGGGCAGCGCCGGGGCGAATGGCAGCGCCGGTATCGCTGGTCAAATCATCATCTGGGAGTACAACTGATGACAACGTACGCGCGAATTGACGACACCGGTACCGTGGTCGAGGTTTTCGACCTGGGCGCCGACAAGCCCTATCAGCGCTTCACCCCCAACATCGCCAACGCCTGCCACGCCGTGGACCACCACCCCGGCCTTGGCCTCGGCTGGACGACGGCGGGGAGCACTGATGAAGACGGCAACCTGCTGTTCACGCCGCCGCCCGGCCCTTCCGTGGCCGACCTGCGCGAGGCTCGCAAGGTTGAAGTGGCCGCCCGGCGCAAGCAGGCGGAAACCGCCGGCATCACCGTGAACGGTGTTCCCGTGCCCACGGACGAAGACACCCAGGCCAAGGTGACGGGCGCCATCACCCTGATGGAGAACGACCCCACCCTGACCACCATCGACTGGAAGGCCGGTTCCTGGCTGACCCTGGACATGGCGACCCTGAAGGCCATCGGCACGGCCATCGGCCGGCACGTGGAATCCTGCTTTTCCAATGAGCGGGCCCACGCCGAGGCCCTGGACGCCCTGACCACGGCGGCCGACATCGCCGCCCATGACATCAGCACGGGGTGGCCGGCATGAGCATTTCCAGGCCCGACTGGGCGATGGTGGACGACATCACCAAGGAACCGGAGCTGACCGGCGAAACGCCCGTCACCACCCGCATCCCCGTGCAGGAACCGGACGGGACCAAGAAGTGGATCTCCGTCGGCAACCTGCCCAACACGGCCGGCGGCGGCGAAACCAACCGCCTGCGCAACGACGGCACCGGCGAGGGCGCCATCGCCAAGACCCACGACGGCGCCACCCTGCCGGTGAAAACCCTGAAGGCCGGCGCCAACATCACCATCACCGACGGCGCCGACGAGATCACCATCGCCGCCGCCGGGGCCGGCGCCCACACCCACACCCTGGCCGACATCACCGATGCCGGCGACGCGGCCGGCAAGAACGTGGGCACCGCCGCCGGCACCGTGGCGGCCGGCGACCACGACCACGCCGGGGTTTATTCTCCGGTGGCCCACGACCACGACGCCGACTATGCCGACATCGCCCACGGCCACGGGGGCGTGTATGCGCCCGTGGGGCACGACCACGACGCCGACTACGCCGACATCGCCCACGACCATGCCGGGGTCTATTCGGCCGTGGGGCACACCCACGACGACCGCTACTACACGGAAACCGAGGTGGACGCGGCCCTGGCCGGCAAGGCCGACAGCGGCCACAACCACGACACCGTGTACGCCAAGAAGGCGGCGGCCCAGACGTGGAGCGGCACGCAAAGCGCCTTCGAGATGGCCGGCGAGCGCCGGGCCATCGTGACCAACGCCACGGTCACCGGCGACATGTCGGGCAGTCCCGTCAACCTGGCCAACGGCACGGCGGCGAAGCTGACGCTGACCGGCAACACCACCGGCCTGACGTTCACGGGCTGGCCGGCGGGCAAGTACATGCAGGCCGTGGTGCGCATCGCCCAGGGCGGGTCCGGCGGCTACAGCCTGGCCTGGGCCGGCGTGACGACGTGGTTCACCGACAGCGGATCGGCGCCGGACCTTTCCGCCCAGGCGGCCGGGGACGTGACGTACGTGGTGCTGGCCAGCTTCGACGGCGGCACCACCATCGAAGCCTGGACCATCGGGCAGGAGTAGGCGATGTCGATCCTGGACTACTACGTCGACTTCGACGCGGGGTCGGACGGCGACGGCTCGTCCGGCTCCCCCTGGAACACCTTCCAGAGCCACCACGATGCCCTGGCCGGCGACATCGGCGGGAACATCCGCCGCTTCAACCTGAAGGGCACCACGGCGGCCACCCTGGACCTTTCGGGCTGGACCAACGAGGGGTCCACGGCCTTCGTGTGGCTGCGGGCCTGGGGCGCGGATCGGCCGTTGATCAGCGGTTCGGCGGCCTATGGCGGCATGGTCAAGGGCACCAGCATCCACGTTCTGCTGGAAGGGCTGGACGTGGTGAACACCGCCACCGCCGGCCGTGCCCTGAACCCCCAGGGCACGGACTGGGTGGCCTGGGGATGCACTTTCCAGGGCACGGGCGGGTCCGGCTATGCCGTGTTCCCCAACAACGTCGGCCTGGTTCTGGTGGCCTGCTGCCTCCACAACTCGACCACCTACGGCATGAACGGGGCCAACTACCACACGTTCACCCTGGTCAACTGCACGGTGGTCGATAACGGCGGAACGGGCGTCTACAAAAGCGCCACGTTCGGGTCCAACCTGGCCTTCAACACGGTCGCCGTCGGCAATGGCACCAACTGGGCCCTGGGCCGCGACACCACGTCGTGCGCCGGGAACGCTTCCGGCGACACCACGGCGCCCACCGACGGCGGCTACGTGCACAACGTGAACCCGGCCACGGCCTTCGCCAACTACGCCGGCGGCGATCCGCTGAACGGCGACTACGACCTGGCGGCCAGCGGCTCGGCCCTGCAGGGGGCGGGTGCCAGCGTGGACGCCTGGCTGGCCGCCAACGTGGACCGAACCGACTACACCGTGCCCCGCACCGATTGGAAAGGCACCGCCTGGGCCAGCCCGCCCAGCATCGGCTGGGCCGAGCTGGCCGGCGGGGGCGGGGGATCCTCCCCGGCCCCCAACCCCCGGGCCGCCCTTTTGACCTGAAGGAGAATCAAAATGAGCAGCTTCACCGACCCCCTGGTCCTGGAATACCTGAACGGCCGCCGCTGGCGCCTGGCCCGGGCCTTCACCTATCGCGTCGGCGGGCCCGACAGCGCCGACTACATCACCGTGCCGGCCGGCTTCGACACCACCTTCGCCTCCATCCCCCGGGTCCTCTGGGCCCTGCTGCCGCCCACGGGCCGGTACGGCAAGGCCGCCGTGGTGCACGACTGGCTGTACGCCGCCGGCACCCGGCCCCGTTCCGCCGCCGACCTGATCTTCCGCCAGGCCATGGCCGTGCTGGGGGTGTCCAAGGTCAAGCGCTGGGGGATGTACGTCGCCGTGCGCCTGTTCGGCCGGGTCGCCTGGGTCCGCCACCGGGCGGCGGCGGACGCCTGACCATGGGCGAGCTGATCGAGCTGGTGGCCCTGACCGTCACCGTGGGCCTGGCCATCCTGGCCAACAACCGGTGGCTGGTGGGCCGCATGGACCAGCAGCGCGTCAACCAGGGCAAGAGCATCGAAAACGTGCACCGCCGGATCGACGTGCTGGAACGGGAAAGCGTGTCGAAGATCGAACTGCTGGGCCACCTGACCAAGATCGAGACGTCGGTGGCCCGCATCAACGGGCGCCTGGACCAGCTTTTCCTGCACCTTCACACCCAGACACGGGAGGCCACCCCATGACCTTCGCCGAGGCGCTGCGCATCGTCCTGGCCCTGGAAGGGGGCCTGGTGGACGATCCCCGCGACCCCGGCGGCGTGACGCGCCACGGCATCTCGCTGCGCTTCCTGCGCGGCGTGCTGCCGGGCGCCGACGCCGACACGGTGCGGTCCCTGACCCTCGAGCAGGCCCGGGGCCTGTACCGCCGCCACTTCTGGCAGGCCTGCCGCTGCGGCGACATGCCGCCGGGCCTGGACCTGTGCCTGTTCGACGGCGCCGTGAACCAGGGCCGGGGCGCGGCGGCGCGGCTGTTGCAGCGGGCCGTGGGCGCGGTGGCCGACGGCGCCATCGGTCCGGCCACCCTCACCGCCGTGCGGGCCGCCGATCCCGTCACCCTGATCCAGGATTTCCTGGCCCGGCGCGCCAAGCGCTATGCCGCCGCGCCGGCCGTTTCCACGTTTGGGCGCGGCTGGTACCGGCGCCTGTTCGCCATCCACCGCCGGGCCCTGGAAGAGGCCCGGGCATGACCGCCACCTTCCCCGAGTTCGTCTGGCTGTGGACCGAGCGCCAGGGCCAGGCCCTGCCCGACCTGCACCTGCGCATCGCCCGCTGGCTGGAGGCCCGCTGGCGGGGCGGTGACCGGGAACTGCTGCTGATGGCCTTCCGCAATTCGGGCAAGTCCACCCTGGTCGGCCTGTTCTGCGCCTGGCTGCTGCTGGAACGGCCGGACCTGCGCATCCTGGTCATGGCCGCCGACCTGGCCCTGGCCCGCAAGATGGTGCGCAACGTGAAGCGCGTCATCGAACGCCACCCCCTGACCGGTCCCCTGAAGCCGCCGCGCCTGGACCAGTGGGCGTCGGACCAGTTCACCGTCAACCGGGCGGCCGAATGGCGCGACCCTTCCATGCTGGCCAAGGGCATCGGCGCCAACGTCACCGGCTCGCGGGCCGATGTGGTGATCTGCGACGATGTCGAGGTCCCCAACACCTGCGACACCCCCGCCAAGCGCCAGGACCTGCGGGCCCGCCTGGCCGAGCTGGACTACGTGCTGGTGCCCGGCGGCACCCAGCTTTACGTGGGCACCCCCCACGCCCACGCCAGCATCTACGCCGCCGACCCGCCGCCCGGGGAAGGGGAGGGAGAGGGCCGAGACAGGCCGTTCCTGGACGGCTTCCATCGCCTGGTCCTGCCCATCCTGAACGACGCCGGCCACAGCCGCTGGCCGGAACGCTTCCCGGCGGAACGCATCGCCCGCATCCGCCGCCGCACCGGGCCCAACAAGTTCGCCAGCCAGCTTCTGCTGCAGCCCGTGCCCCTGTCGGACGGGCGCCTGGACGCCGACCTGGTGAAGCTCTACGACGACGACCTGGACTACCGCCCCGGCAACGGGGAATCGGTGCTGCGCATTGGTGAGAAGCGCCTGGTCTCGGCCTCCTGCTGGTG
Organism: Rhodobacterales bacterium; assembly: GCA_020446745.1. Lineage (GTDB taxonomy): Bacteria > Pseudomonadota > Alphaproteobacteria > Rhodospirillales > JACKKN01 > JAGREA01. The sequence continues at coordinate 4,843 of JAGREA010000408.1, forward strand.
GGACCCGGCCTTCGGCGCGCCGGGGCGCGGCGACGCCAGCGTCATCGCCGCCGTCTACAGTTGCGCCCAGGGCCATGCCTGGCTGCACCGGGTGGCCTACCTGACCCACGACCCGGCCCTGGCCAGGACCGGCGGGGCCGACGCCGCCAGCCAGCTCTGCGCCCAGGTGGCCGACTTCGTGGCCGCCGGGCACCTGCCCTCGGTGACGGTGGAGACCAACGGCCTGGGCCGGTTCCTGCCCGGGCTGCTGCGCCGGGTGCTGGCGGAACGGGTGGCGGCCGGGCGGGGCGGGCCCTGCGCGGTGATCGAGACGGCGTCCACCCGGTCCAAGGACCTGCGCATCCTGGAAGCCTTCGACGCCATCCTGGCGGCCGGGCGGCTGCACGCCCACCGGTCCGTCTGGGCCACGCCGCTGCCTCGCGAGATGCGCGAATGGCGCCCCG
>JAGREA010000409.1 GCA_020446745.1 Rhodobacterales bacterium
CCCACGCCGTGCAGACGGCGCTGGAGATCCAGGCCCTGGTGGGCGCCCGCACCTTCGGCGACGGGGCGGTGCTGAAGACCCGCTGCGGCATTTCCACGGGCCGGGTGGTGTCGGGCGCCGTGGGCACGGACGACATGCTGATCTACACCGTGCACGGCGACCAGGTGAACGTGGCGGCGCGGCTGGAGGCCCTGAACAAGGACTTCGGCACCTATGTGATGGTTTCGGAATCCACCGTGGCGGCCTGCACCCAGGCCTGCCGGTTCACGCCCCTGGCCCAGGTGACCGTGCGCGGCCGCCAGGCCCCCGTGCAGGTGTACGGGGTGGCCGAATCGGCCTGAAGGAATCGGCCTGAAGGAATCGGCCTGATGGGCTAAATGCGGATGTTCAGGTAGTGGCCCCGGGGCACGTTGGGGTCCAGGGGCTGGCCGCTGGCCAGCAGCCGGTCCAGGCGGTCCAGGGCGGCCCGGTTGCGGGTGGTTTCCCCTTCCCGCGACACGGCGGCGCGGAAGTTGACCTCGCGGGCCGCCTGATAGCCCTGCGGCCGCCCGCCCGCCACGCGGTCGGGGCCCAGGAACAGTGCGGTGACGGAATTCAGGTCGGCCATGGCGGCAGTCTAGGCCGCCATTGGTTAATGTACCGGTTAACGGGTGGGAAAAGGGTTTAGCGCGGAGGGACGCGGAGGGGGGTATCTCCGTGGGCCGCCGTCGTTCCTACCTCTCCCCATCATTCCCGCCTCTCCCCCTGTCATTCCCATTCTCCCAGCCGTCATTCCCGCGAAGGCGGGAATCCAGGCGCGCCGGAAACGGCACGGCATATCCCGGCAACGGAGGTGGCGGCGGAATCGGCAATGGGCCCCCGCCTTCGCGGGGGCGACGGGATGGGTGTTGTGTCTCCCGTCGCCCCCGGGCTTGTCCCGGGGGTCCACGACTTTTTCCTCCGCGTCCCTCAGCGTCCTCTGCGTTTCACAAAAAAGACGTGGGTACCCGGGACAAGCCCGGGCACGACGGTGGTGATGTGAGGAAAAAGGGGGAAAACCCCGGGAATCAGGCCGTTCAGGCCGCTTCCATGTCGCCGCTGGCCTTGACGATCAGTTCGCCGTATTCGCGCAGGAACACCGAACCCTTGACCGTGCGCTGGATCAGCACGCTGCGGCGGTCGTTCTCGTCCACCTTGCGCTTCACCAGGCCCAGCTCGCTCAGGCGGTCCAGGGCGCGGGTGATGGCGGGCTTGGAAACGCGCAGCTCCTCGGCCAGACCGCGCACCGTGTGGGGCGGCGGGGTCAGGTAAACCGTCAGCAGCAGGGCCATCTGGCGGGCGGACAGGTCGGGCGCATCGCGCCGGACACCGGTCACGATGGTTCTCCGCCAAAGATCCAATGCCTGCAGTTCGCTCAACTGTATCGTCAAACCTCGTCTCCTGGCGCTCCAGGCATCGCCGACCCGTTGTTGTTCCGAGTCGTTTCGATATCAAAACTTCTATCGGAAACGAACCCGTCATGCAACTGAATCAAGATGCTATGCACACCCGCCATAACGCCGGCGCAGGCAGGTGGCCGCGGCGCGCAGGGCCATGGCCTCGCCGCCCTCGGGCCGGCCGGGGCGCGAGGCGGTGTTCCAGGCCATGATGTCGAAGTGGGCCCAGGGCACGCCGGGGGCCACGAAGGCCTGCAGGAACAGGGCCGCCGTGATGGCGCCGCCGAACCCGCCTTCCGGGGCGTTGGTCAAATCGGCGCTCTTGCCCTTCACCAGGCGGCGGTAGGGCTCGAACAGGGGCAGGCGCCACACGGCGTCGTCGGCCGCCGTGCCGGCCGCCAGCAGGTCCGCCGCCAGGGCCTCGTCGGGGCTGAACAGGGCCGGCAGTTCCGTGCCCAGGGCCACCCGGGCGGCGCCGGTCAGGGTGGCGAAATCGATCAGCACCTCGGGGTTCTCGTCCGAGCCCTCGGCCAGGGCGTCGGCCAGGATCACCCGGCCCTCGGCGTCCGTGTGGCCGATCTCGATGGTCTTGCCGCGCCGGGTGGGCACCACGTCCAGGGGGTAAAGGGCGTTGCCGGAAATGGCGTTCTCCACCGCCGGTATCAGCACCCGCAGGCGCACCGGCAGGCCCAGGGCCATGACCACCTGGGCCAGGCCCAGGGCGTGGGCGGCGCCGCCCATGTCCTTCTTCATCAGCTTCATGCCGGCGGCGGGCTTGATGTCCAGGCCGCCGGTGTCGAAGCACACGCCCTTGCCCACCAGGGTGACGCGGGGCGCCGCCGGATGGCCCCAGCGCAGGTCGATCAGGCGCGGCGCCTTGGCCGCCGCCCGGCCCACGGCGTGGACGGCCGGATAGCCCTCGGCCAGCAGGTCGTCACCGACAATGATCCTGCAATCGGCGCCGTGGGTTTTCGCCAGGTCCAACGCCGCCTGGCCCAGGGCGTCGGGGCCCATGTCGCCGGCCGGGGTGTTGACCAGGTTGCGCACCAGGGTGGTGGCCTGGGCCAGGGCCGTCACCCAGGCCCGGTCCGCCGCCGCCGGCCAGACCAGGGCGGGGTGGGGCTTGTCCGGGTCGCCGTCGGACTTGTAGCGGTCGAAGCGGTAGGTGCCCAGGGTCCAGCCCAGGGCCGCGGCCTCGGCCACGGCGGCGTCGGGCTCGGGCTCGATGCGCTAGGTCACCACGGGCA
>JAGREA010000410.1 GCA_020446745.1 Rhodobacterales bacterium
CCCACGAACACCCCATGGCCCAGGAGGAACTGTTCGGCCCCGTGCTGTCCATGGTGCCGTTCACCGACGAGGCCCACGCCGTGGCCGTGGCCAACGGCACGCCCTATGGCCTGACCGCCGGGGTGTGGACCGCCGACGGCGGCCGCCAGATGCGCCTGGCCCGGGCCATCAAGGCCGGGCAGGTATTCATCAACACCTATGGCGCCGGCGGCGGCGTGGAACTGCCCTTCGGCGGCTACGGCCGTTCGGGTTACGGCCGGGAAAAGGGGTTCGAGGCCCTGTACGGCTTCTCGCAGCTCAAGACCGTGGCCATCCACCATGGTTGAGGCGGTGACGGGAAACCGCCTGGCCGGCAAGGTGGCCATCGTCACCGGCGCGGCCTCGGGCTTCGGCGCGGGCATCGCCCGGCGGTTCGCCGCCGAGGGCGCCCGGGTGCTGGTGGCGGACCTGAACGACATCGCCGGCCGCGTGGTGGCCGAGGCCCTGCCCGGCGCCCTGCACCAGCGGTGCGACGTGGCCGACGGTTCCCAGGTCCAGGCCCTGGTGGACCGGGCCGTGGCCGACCTGGGCGGGCTGGACATCCTGGTCAACAACGCCGGGGTGCCGCAGCGGAACATGCCCATGCTGGACGTGGACGAGGCCACCTTCGACCGCATCTTCGCCGTCAACGTGAAAAGCCTGTACCTGACGGCCCGGTCCGCCGTGCCGGTGATGCGGGCGCGCGGCGGCGGGGTGATCATCAACACCGCCTCCACCGCCGCCGTGCGGCCGCGCCCGGGGCTCACCTGGTACAACGGCTCCAAGGGCGCGGTGGTCACCCTGACCAAGTCCATGGCCGTGGAGCTGGCGCCCGACAACATCCGCGTCTGCGCCCTGAACCCGGTGGCCGGGGAAACGGCCATGCTGGCCACCTTCATGGGCGGCGAGATGACCGACGAGATCCGCCAGCGGTTCCTGTCCACCATCCCCCTGGGCCGCTTCAGCCAGCCCGAGGACATGGCCGCCGCGGCCCTGTTCCTGGCCTCGGACGAGGCGAATTTCCTGACCGGCGTGTGCCTGGAGGTGGACGGCGGGCGCTGTGTGTGACATGGGAAGAACCAACCAGAACCCACAGCGGAGCCCAACGCCATGAGCAACGACTATCCCCAGCTTGCCAAGGACCTGACCGTCGCCATCCACGGCCTGCGCAAGGCCGCGCCCAAGACCATGGCCGGCTTTTCCGCCATGGCCCAGGCGGCCACGGTGGACGGCGTGCTGGACACCAAGACCAAGGAACTGATCGCCACCGCCATTTCCGTGGCCGTGCGCTGCGACGGCTGCATCGCCTTCCACGTGAAGGCCGCCGTGCGGGCCGGCGCCACCCGCGAGGAAATGGCCGAAACCCTGGGCATGGCCACCTACATGGGCGGCGGGCCGTCCATGGTCTATTCGGCCCAGGCGCTGGAGGCCTATGACCAGTTCGCGTCCACGTTCGTGAAAAAGGACTGATGCCGGCCCCATGACCGACACCCCCCGCATCCTGGTCACCCGCAAGCTGCCCCAGGCCGTCGAGGCCCGGGCGGCCGAAACCTATGCCGCCACCCTGAACCCGGCCGACGGCGCCTATGGCCCCGACGGCCTGGTGGCCGCCGCCGAGGGCATGGACGGCCTGCTGGTGGCCCCCACCGACCGGGTGGACGCCGCCCTGATCGGCCGCCTGCCCGACAGCGTGAAGATCGTCGCCACCTTTTCCGTCGGCTACGAGCATATCGACCTGGAAGCGGCCAGGGCCCGGGGCCTGGTGGTGACCAACACGCCCGACGTGCTGACCGACGCCACCGCCGACATGGCCGTGCTGCTGATGCTGGCGGCGGCGCGGCGGGCCCACGAGGGCCAGACCCTGCTGCGGGCCGGCAAGTGGGCCGGCTGGACGCCCACCCAGCTGATGGGCATCCAGGTGACGGGCAAGCGGGTGGGCATCGTCGGCATGGGGCGCATCGGCCAGGCCTTCGCGAAGCGCGCCCGGGCCTTCGACATGGCCGTGCACTACTACAACCGCCGCCGCCTGGACCCGGCCCTGGAACAGGGCGCGGTGTACCACGACACGGTGGAAGGCCTGCTGCCCCAGGCCGACTTCCTGTCGCTGCACTGCCCGCTGACGGCGGAAACCCATCACCTGATGAACGGCGACCGCCTGGCCCTGCTGCCCGACGGCGCCGTGCTGGTGAACACGGCCCGGGGCCCGGTGGTGGACGACGACGCCCTGATCGCCGCCCTGGCGTCCGGCAAGCTGGCCGCCGCCGGCCTGGACGTGTTCCAGGGCGAGCCCGACGTGGACCCCCGCTATTGGGCCCTGGACAACGTGTTCATCCTGCCCCACCAGGGCAGCGCCACGGTGGAAACCCGCAACGCCATGGGCTTTAGGGCGCTGGACAACCTGGACGCCTTCTTCGCCGGAAAAGAGCCGGGGGACCGGGTGGCCTAGGGCACCCGCCAAACGGCACCAATGCTTCGAGACGGGCTCTTCGAGCCCTCCTCAGCATGAGGGTGGTGTGTGTTGCCATATTCCGCCTTCACCCTGAGGAGCCCCGCAGGGGCGTCTCGAAGGGTTGATGCCACCTTCTCCTTCGTCACCCCCCGTCCGCCGCATCCTCCCGCGCCGCCTGGTCCAGGATCCATTCGCGGAAGGCGGCGATGACCGGTTCGTCGGCCCTCTCCTCGGGATAGACCAGGTAGAACCCCATCCCCAGCATCAGGCGCAGGGGAAAGGGCGCCACCAGGGCGCCGGACTCCAGGTCGCGCCGGGCCAGGCGGGTGCGGCCCAGCAGCACGCCCAGGCCGTCGGCCGCCGCCCGCAGGGCATGGTCGGCGTTGGAAAAGCGCGGCCCCCGGGTGGCGTCCACGCCGGTCACCCCGGCCGCCTTCAGCCATTCCCGCCAGCTGGGCACCGACGGGTCGAAGCGGGTCGATTCATCGTGCAGCAGCACCTGGTGGGCCAGGTCCGCCGGTTCGCGCAGGGGCATCGGGCCGTCCAGCAGACGCGGGCTGCACAGGGGCACCAGGCTTTCCGAGTCCGCGAACAGGCGGTCCACCCGCAGGCCCGGATAGCGCCCGGCACCGAACCGGATGGCCACGTCGGCGCCGCCGCCGCGCAAGTCCACCAGGTCCAGGCTGGCCGACACCATCACCTGGATCTCCGGGTGGCGTTCCTGGAAGTCCTCCAGCCGGGGCACCAGCCAGGTGGCGGCGAAGGCCGGGCCCACGGTGACGGTCAGGGTGCCGTCCCCGGCCGGCGCCGCCAGGCGGGCGAAGGCGGCGGCGATGCGGTCCAGGCTGTCGCTCACCTCGGGCAGCAGGCGGGCCGCCAGGTCCGTGGGCCGCACCCGGCGGCCCCGGCGCTGGAACAGGGGCCGGCCCAGGCGGTCCTCCAGCCCCTTGATCTGGTGGCTGACGGCGGCGGGCGTCACGTGCAGTTCGGTGGCGGCGGCGGAAAAGCTGCCCAGGCGGGCCGCCGCCTCAAAGGCGCGGACGGCGTTCAGGGGCGGCAGGCGGCGCGGCATGGCTCCCATTCTATATGAGAAAAACTAAAAAGAAAGCTGAGAAAGCATCGTTTGATTAAATGCCTTGAATAGCAAATCTTATCAGGGAACCCAGACCGTACCCCTGACTGTTCCACAGGAGATCGCCATGACCCGCCCCGAAACCCTGACGCCCCACGACATCCTGACCCTGTACAGGATGCCCAGCGACGCCGAGATCCAGGCCGCCATGAACCGGGCCGCCCGCCTGCGGTCGGATGCCTATCGGAACCTGTTCGGTGCCCTGGCGCGCGTCATCACCCGCCCGCGCCGGGCCCAGCCCCGGTGCGTCGATTGCCTGAACGCCGGCTGACGCCGGGATCAGAAATCGATGCAGCGGCCGTTCTTTTCCCAATCGCCGAACCGGGTGGGCTCGGGGCCCTTGCGGCCGCCGATCTCCTCGGGGGTCGCCTTCCCGTCGTCGGTTGCCGTGTCCTTGTCGGCAACGGGGGATTCGGCTTCAGGCTGCTTTGACTTTTCGTCCATGGCTTAGGTTCCGGGGCACGGCTTCCGGGGTGGGCTTGAACCGCCGGTCCGGCGGGCATACTCAATAGGGGAAACACCACCCTGGCGCCTGGGCGCCGGGCTGGCAAGCCCAAACCCGACGGAAAGAGGCGCCCCCATGGCCACCCTGCGTACCGGCATGCTCCTGGCCGCCCTGACCGCCCTGTTCCTGGCCGCCGGCTACCTGCTGGGCGGACAGGGGGGCATGGTCATCGCCCTGGTCGTCGCCCTGGGCATGAATTTCTTCGCCTACTGGAACGCCGACAAGATGGTGCTGCGCATGTACGGCGCGCGCCAGGTGGACCGCCGCGGCGCCCCCAACCTGTACGGCATCGTCGAGCAGCTGGCCGCCAACGCCGGCCTGCCCATGCCCAAGGTGTACGTCATCGACAACCCCCAGCCCAACGCCTTCGCCACCGGCCGCAATCCGGAAAACGCCGCCGTGGCCGCCACCACGGGGCTGCTGGACACCCTGAGCCACGAAGAGGTGGCCGGGGTGATGGCCCACGAGCTGGCCCACGTGCAGAACCGCGACACCCTGACCATGACCATCACCGCCACCATCGCCGGCGCCCTGGGCATGCTGGCCCAGTTCGGCCTGTTCTTCGGCGGCGGCGACAACCGCAACAACCCCCTGGGGTTCGTCGGCGTGCTGCTGGTGA
>JAGREA010000411.1 GCA_020446745.1 Rhodobacterales bacterium
GCCGCTGATCTACGGCACCCTGGGCGAGGTGCCGGTGCTGGGCCTGCCGGGCAATCCGGTGTCGGTGGGCGTCACCTCGGCCCTGTTCCTGCGCGCAGCCATGGCGGTGATGCTGGGCCTGGGCGACGGCACGCCCGAGATCCGCACGGCCCTGCTGGGCCGCGACCTGGAGGCCAACGACCAGCGCCAGGACTACCTGCGCGCCGCCCTGTCGCGCACCGCCGACGGCGACCTGGTGGCCACCCCCTTCGATCGCCAGGACAGTTCCATGATGGCCTTCTTCGCCCGCGCCGACGCCCTGGTGGTGCGGGCCCCCCACGCGCCGCCGGCCCGGGCCGGCGAGCGGGTGGAGATCGTGCCCTTCGGCCTGGGCACCCTGTCGTTCTGACCTGGAGGCTTTCCGGCGGAGGGCCCTTTCCGACGGTTGCGAAACGATTCGCTCAGTCGGCGGTGCCGATCAGGGAAATATGCACGTTGATGGCCTGCACCTGCTTGGCCGATAGGTCGCGCCCGCCCATGTCGATGGCGCGGGCCGCCGGGCGGGCCTTGGGGGCCTCGGTGGCGTCGTAGCGGCATTGGATGAAGCGCCGCGGGCGGTCCTCCACGCCCTCTCCGTCCAGGCCATAGATCAGGCTTATGTTATAGGTCTGCTCCACCTGCCAACTTATTGTTTTAAAAATTGTAATGTCCCCCTGCCCCTTGACCATCCAGCCCAGGGCGGCGCGGCAGTGCTGGGCCAGCCGGTCGGGTGCGGGCGGGGGGCTGTCGTCGCAGGCGCCCAGGGCCAGCGACAGGATCGCGGCGGCGGCGGCGGTCAGGCGGGTCATCCCTCAATTATGCACCCGCCCGGGCACAACGGAAACGCGCAAGCGGGGCCTTGACGGGGCGGGGGAACCAAACTAGAACATGTATGGACGTTTTTATTTTGTTCCATATCTCGTGCCGCCCCGGTGAGCGGGCCGGCACGGGACCGGAACGGCCAGGAGGACCGCCCCCATGCTGACCCGCAAGCAATACGAGCTTCTGGTCTTCATCGACCAACGCTTGTCGGAGGATGGCGTGTCGCCCTCGTTCGAGGAGATGAAGGAGGCCCTGGGTCTGAAGTCCAAGTCCGGCGTCCACCGGCTGATCACCGGGCTGGAGGAACGGGGCTTCATCCGCCGCCTGCCCCACCGGGCCCGGGCGCTGGAGGTGCTGCGCCAGCCCGAGAACGTGGCCGTGAAGGGCGGCGCCAAGACCCGCGGCCCGCGCGGCGACGGCTTCGCGCCGCGGGTGATCGAGGGAGACTTCGCCCTCAACGGCTCGGCCCCGCCGGCGGCCGGCAACGACACCGTGTCGCTGCCGCTGTACGGCCGCATCGCCGCCGGCACGCCCATCGAGGCCCTGCGCGACCACAGCCACACGGTGCCCGTGCCGGCCGGCATGGTCGCCGGCGGCAACCACTATGCCCTTGAGGTGGATGGCGATTCCATGGTCGAGGCCGGCATCCTGGACGGCGACACGGTGATCATCCAGGAATGCAACACGGCCGAGAACGGCACCATCGTGGTGGCCCTGGTGGAAAACACCGAGGTGACCCTGAAGCGCCTGCGCCGGCGCGGCAAGTCGGTGGCCCTGGAACCGGCCAACCAGGCCTACGAGACCCGCATCTTCGGCCCCGACCAGGTGGCCGTGCAGGGCAAGCTGGTGGGCCTGATCCGCCAGTACTGAGGCCCCCGCCGGCCCGGCCCCGGACACGCCGCCGCCCCCTGGGGGCGCGGCGCCGCTTTACCCGCCCCCGGAAGCCGGGCAGGATGGCCGCCATGCGACGGATTCTGCTGCTTCTCATCCTTGTTCTGCTCATCGGCACGGCCACCGTGGCCGTGCTGGCCGTGGACGACGTGGCCAGCGTGCCGCCGCCCGCCGGCCCGCCCACGCCCGAGGAAGCCGCCCAGGCCAACCGCCTGGTGCGCAACGTGCGGGCCAGCCTGGACAGCAACGAGGACCACCACACCCTGCTGTTCAAGGCCCACGACCTGAAGGGGGCCCTGACCTTCGCCGCCCGGCGCCTGCCCGGCACCGGGGTGGACGTGCGCACGGCCCCCGACGGGGTGCTGATCGCCGCCAGCCTGCCCCTGCCGGCCAATCCCCTGGGCCGGGCCGTGAACGTCAGCGTGGCCGTGCGGCCGTCCACCAGCCACCTGGACCTGTCGCTGGTGCGGGTCGGCGGGCTGGACCTGCCGGCCGGGCTGGTGCTGCCGCTGCTGGGCGCAGTGCTGGACCGGGTGCTGGGCGACGACCTGGGCCAGCGGTTTGTTTAGTCGGTGCATTACGTGCGGGTGGACGGCGACCGGGTGACCGTGGCCTACACCATCGACGCCGGTACCCTGGACGTGGCCCGCGACCGCCTGCGCGAGCGGGTGGACGAACTGGCGCCCCTGGGCAATCCCACCGTGGTCGGCGAATACTACCGCCACCTGATGCAGCGGGTGCGCGACGGGCGCCTGCGCAACGGCATCTCCATGGCCTATTTCATGCGCGAGGCCTTCGCCCTGGCGGCCCACCGGGGCGCCGCCGGCGACCCGGTGAAGGAAAACCAGGCGGCCCTGCTGGCGCTGTCCATGTACTGCGGGTCGTGGCTGGTGGAAAAGGCCATCGGCACCGTGCGCACGGCCGACCTGGCCGACCACAAGCCCGCCTGTTCCCAGGTCACCCTGTCGGGGCGCAAGGACCTGCGCCAGCACTTCATCCTGTCGGCGGCCATCAAGCTGGCCAGCGACACCGGCCTGGCCACCATGGTGGGCGAGTTCAAGGAGCTGCTGGACACCAACGCCGGCGGGTCCGGGTTCAGTTTTTCCGACCTGGCCGCCGACCGGGCCGGCGTGCGCCTGGCCGAGGTGGCCACCGACCCGGCCACGGCCCGCACCCTGGCCGCCCTGATGGCCCGGGGCCCCACCGAGGCGGGGTTCTTCCCGTCCATCGCCGGCCTGCCCGACAACCTGACCGAGACCGCCTTCACGCAACGCTTCGGGACCGTCGAATCCGAACCCTACCGGGCCATGGTGGCCGACATCGACGGGCGCATCGCCCGTCTGGCGGCCTATGGCGGCGACGCGGCGGGCCTGCGTACCCTGGCCGCCCTGCCCATGCAGCCGGCGGCCCCGGCGCCGGTGAGCGTGCCGCGCCAGAACCCCACGGCGCCCCGGGCCAGCACCCTGCCCAACCGCGCCATCGGCCCGGCCAACCCCAACGACGACAAGGCCCTGCGCCGCCTGCTGGCCCAGGAGGCCAAACTGCTGCAGCGCTTCACCGACCGCCACCCCGACGTGCTGGCCGTGCGCGAAGCCATCCGCCAGCGCAGGAAGGCGCTGGGGATGGAGTGAGGCTACGCCCCTGGAGCACGCCTTCCCCGCGTCATGCCCGTGCTTGTCACGGGCATCCACGACTTTCTGACCGCGCCGATGAAAAAAAACGTGGACCCCCGGGACAAGCCCGGGGGTGACGATCAAGAAATGGGATCGGGCGGGGAAGCCGCCTACCGGCTCTTCGCCCGGGTCAGCCGGCGGATCAGGCTGGAGGTATCCCAGCGGCCGCCGCCCATTTCCTGGACCTCGGCGTAGAACTGGTCCACCAGGGCCGTCACCGGCACCAGCGAGCCGTTGCGCCGGGCCTCCGACAGGCAGATGCCCAGGTCCTTGCGCATCCAGTCCACGGCGAAGCCGAAATCGAACTGGTCGTCGATCATGGTCACGCCGCGGTTTTCCATCTGCCAGGACTGGGCCGCGCCCTTGGAGATCACGTCGACTACCCGCTTGGCGTCCAGGCCGGCCTTGTCGGCGAAGTGCAGGGCCTCGGCCAGGCCCTGGAGCAGGCCGGCGATGGAGATCTGGTTGACCATCTTGGTGAGCTGCCCGGCCCCCACGTCGCCCATCAGGGTGACGGCCCGGGCATAGCTGTCCATGACCGGAAAGGCGGTGTCGAAAGTGGCCTTGGCGCCACCCACCATCACCGTCAGCACGCCGTTTTCCGCCCCCGCCTGGCCGCCGGACACGGGGGCGTCCAGGAAGCCGATGCCCCGTTCGGCGCACACGGCGCCGATCTCCCGCGCCACCTCGGCCGAGGCCGTGGTGTGGTCCACCAGGATGGACCCGGCCTCCATCCCCGCCAGGGCGCCGGTGTCGCCATAGACCACGCTGCGCAGGTCGTCGTCGTTGCCCACGCACAGGCACACCACCTGGGCCCCCCGGGCCGCGTCGGCCGGGGTTTCGTGGGCCGTGCCGCCGTATTCGCCGGCCCAGCGTTCGGCCTTGGCGAAGGTGCGGTTGTAGACCGAAACGGTAAAGCCCGCCTTGGTCATGTGCCCGGCCATGGGATAGCCCATGTTGCCCAGGCCGATGAATGCCGTCCGTGTCATCTTGGCGTCTCCCCTAGCGGTGTCAGTCTCGGGCCGGTTACAGGCTTTCCAGCAGGTCCTTCATGGCCTGCCAGCTGGCCCGGTCCGGCGCCAGCAGGATTGTACGGGGATCGACCTGCCCGGTCACCCGGTAGGCCGCCCCGTCCTCGGTCAGGGCGTTGTAGCCGCCGGCCTCGGCATGGATCAGGATGCCGGCCGCGTGGTCCCAGGGCTTCAGGCGCGTGTACTGGGCGAAATCCAGCCGCCCCAGGGCCAGGTCGGCATAGTCCCAGCCCGTGCAGCCGGCGCGGATCACCTTGGCCGGCAGGCCCGGCCGTTCGGCCTCGCGGGCCTGCTGCACCTTCTTGCGCCAGCGGTAGCCCAGGGAGCCGGTCATGTCGGGCAGCGGCCGGGCCGGGTTCACGGCCAGACGCCGGGGCCCTTCCGGTTCGTCCAGGCGCCAGGCCCCCTGCCCCGGCGCCGCCCACACGGTGGTGCCGTCGGTGGGGCCGTGGATCCAGGCCGCCGTCACGGCGCCGTGCTGGCACAGGGCGACGATCACCGCGAACCGGTCCTTGCCGTGGGCGAAGTTGTGGGTGCCGTCCACCGGGTCCACCACCCATACCGGGTCGGGTCCGTCCAGGGCGGCCATGACGCCTTCGTCGCGCGACGCCGCCTCCTCGCCCACCACCCGGCTGCCCGGCAGCAGGTCCGGCAGGGCGGCGGTGAGCCGGCGTTCGGAATCCTCGTCGGCGGCGGTCACCAGGTCGCCGGGCTTCTTCTCGCGGATGTCGTCCTCGGCCAGGTTGCGGAACCGGGGCAGGATGGCCGCCGCCGCCACCTGGCGGATCAGGCGGTCGACGGCGTAACGGTCGGGCGGCGTGGCGGTCATGACGGGCTCCCGCCGCCGTGGCGCTGTTCGAACCGGGCCGCGTTGGCCGGGTCCAGGCGCACGGTCAGGTGCATGCCGGCGTCGTCGTCCTGGCGCGCCATCACCTCGCCGTGGTCGTACAGCCAGGCCAGGGTGGCGCCGTCCTCATAGGCCAGCAGCACCTCCACCGTGGTGGCGGCGCGGGCCAGGCGGGCGTCGAAGGCGGCCAGCAGGTCGGCCGTGCCGGCCCCGGTCAGGGCCGACAGGGGGATGACCCGGCCGTTGGACCGGCCGGCCTGGTTGACCAGGACCTCGCGGTCCTCGGCGGCCAGCAGATCGACCTTGTTGGCCACCTCGATCAGGTCGTTGTCCACCGTCTCGTCCAGGTCCAGGCTGCGCAGCACCTCCAGCACGTCGGCCTTCTGCTGTTCCGTGTCGGGGTGGGCCACGTCGCGTACGTGGACCACGATGTCGGCCTCGCACACCTCCTCCAGCGTGGCGTGGAAGGCGTCCACCAGTTCGTGGGGCAGGTCGGACACGAAGCCCACCGTGTCCGACAGGATCACCGAACGCCCCGACGGCAGGTCCAGGCCCCGCATGGTGGGGTCCAGGGTGGCGAACAGCTGGTCCTCGGCCATCACCTCGGCCCGGGTCAGGGTGTTGAACAGGGTCGACTTGCCGGCGTTGGTGTAGCCCACCAGGGCGACGATGGGGTACGGCACCCGGCGCCGCGCCTGGCGGTGCAGGCCGCGGGTGCGTTTCACGTCCTTCAGGTCCCTGCGCAGGCGGTCGATGCGTTCGCTGATCAGCCGGCGGTCGGTCTCGATCTGCGTTTCGCCGGGGCCGCCGACGAAGCCCAGGCCGCCGCGCTGGCGTTCCAGGTGGGTCCAACTGCGCACCAGGCGCGAGCGGGCATAGGTCAGGGCCGCCAGTTCCACCTGCAGGCGGCCTTCCCGGGTGCGGGCCCGGGCGCCGAAGATTTCCAGGATCAGCCCCGTGCGGTCGATCACCTTGGTCGACCAGGCCCGCTCCAGGTTGCGCTGCTGCACGGGCGTCAGGCGGCCGTCCACCACCACCACGTCGATGGGCGGTTCGTCGTCTTCCCCCTTGATCAGGTCGACCAGGGAGTCCACCACGCCGCCGCCGAACAGGGTGGACGGGCGCGGCCGGGCGATGGCCACGGCCTGGGCCGCGACCACGTCCAGCTCAATGGCCTGGGCGAGGCCCACGGCCTCGTCCAGGCGGGCCGTCGCCGACCGGGATCCCCGTCCCGTGGATTTCGGGTGCGGATGGAGGACCAGGCAGCGTTGACCGCTGTTCTTGTTGGCGGGCGTTCCCGCGCCTTGGCTGGTCAACTCACTCCGAATCCGTGTCTTTGTCCGGTTCGAACAGCTGGATGGGCACCGACGGCATGACCGTCGAGATGGCGTGCTTGTACACCAACTGCGTATGACCGTCGCGGCGCAGCAGAACCGAGAAATTGTCGAACCAGGTGACGATCCCCTGGAGCTTTACCCCATTGACCAGGAAGATGGTGACCGGCGTCTTGTTCTTGCGAATGTAGTTCAGGAAGACGTCCTGAACGTTCTGGGACTTTTCCGAGGACATGCCCAAAAACCCCTTTTTGTTATCGAGTCCAATTTCCGTGGGGACTACGGAAGGACTCCTTCCCTGTTATGTAGGTGCGACCGGTTCCCCAAGACCGTTCCGTAGATAACCCGGATAGGCCACCCGATCGTTCGATATTGAGAATACCTTACATGCTCAGGATCAACTTGCAAAGCGCCCGGGGGCTTTCCACGTGCAACCACGGCGCATGGTCGGCGAACTCGCCGGGGGCCGGGGCCCGGGGCCGCACCAGGACGGGTCGGCAGGCCGCCGCGCGGGCGCATTCCAGGTCCACGTCCGTGTCGCCGGCGAACCATACGTCATCGCCCCGGGGGATGCCCGTGCCGTCCAGGGCCAGGTCCACGGGGTCCACCGCCGGCTTGTCGCGGGCCGTGTCCCCCGCCCCCACCAGGCGCCCGAAACGGCCGGACCAGCCCAGGTGGTCGGCCTCGCGGCGCAGCAGGCGGCCGGTCTTGTTGGACACCACTGCCAGGTAGCAGCCGGCGGCCTGCAGGGCCTCCAGCATCTCGGCGGCGCCGTCCAGGGGCGTCAGGGTGTCCAGGTGGCGGGCCTGGAAGCGGGCATAGAACACCTGCCCGGCCTCCTCCCACCTGTCGCCGAACAGGGGCGGAAAGCTTTCGCGCATGGACCGGCGCACCCGGGCCCGGGTCTCCTCCAGCGTCCACGGCTTCAGGCCGTAGGCGCGGAAGGTGTGGTCCAGGGCGTCGTGGATGGTGGGCCAGGTATCGACCAGGGTGTTGTCCCAGTCGAAGATGACGGCGCGGGGCCGTTCCGGCCCGGCCCGCCGGGCGTGGCGTTCAGAAGTATTCAAGCTGCACCGAGAACAGTTTTTCCACCTTGCGCACGGCATCGGAGGTGGCGAACAGCACCACCCGGTCCTTGGCCTGGATCACCGTGTTGCCCCGCGGGCTGATGACATCGCCATTGCGCACGATGGCGCCCACCAGCACGCCGTTGGGCAGGTTCACGTCCTTCAGCGGCGCGCCGACCAGGGACGAGGTCTCCAGGGCCTCGGCCTCGATCAACTCGCCGAAGCCCTCGCGCAGGGTGTGCACCGAATGGATGCGGCCCCGGCGCACGTGCTGCAGGATGGTCGACACCGTGATGTTGCGGGGGCTGACCACCACGTCCACGCCCAGGGACGACACCAGGGATTCGTAGGTGGACTTGTTCAGCAGCGTGATGGCCCGCTTGGTGCCGTAGCGCTTGGCCAGCAGCGAGGCCAGGATGTTGGTTTCGTCGTCGTTGGTGACGGCGACCACCGTTTCCGTCTGCTGCACGTTGGCCTCTTCCAGGATTTCCGGATCCAGCACGTCGCCGTGCAGGACCACCGTGTCCTCCAGGGTGCCGGCCACCAGCTGGGCCCGCTCCTTGTTGCCCTCGATGACCTTGGTGTTGACCCAGGAATGCTCGCGCTCGATCTCCTGGGCCAGGAAGTGGCCGATGTTGCCGCCGCCCAGGATCAGCAGGCGCCGGGCCTCCTGCTCCTCGTGGCCGAAGGCGGCCAGGGCCCGGTTCATCATGCGGCTGTCGACCACGAAGTAGACCTCGTCGCCGGCCAGCATGTAGTCGTCGGGCGCCGGCATGATGGCCTTGCCCTCGCGCAGGATGCCGACGATGACGATGTTCAGGTCGGGGAACAGCTGGGCCAACTGGCGCAGCGGCGTGTGCAGCACCGGGCAGCCGGTTTCGCAGCGCACGCCCAGCAGCTTCACCTTGTCGTCCACCAGGGGGATCATCTCGAAGGCGCCGGGCACCTCGAGGCGCCGGGTGACGGCCCGGGCGACCTCGATTTCCGGCGAGATGATCACGTCGATGGGCAGGTGATCGCGGGAAAACAGGTTGGCCCACAGGGGGCTCAGGTAGCTTTGGTGGCGCACCCGGGCGATCTTGGTGGGCACGTCGAACAGGGAATGGGCCACCTGGCAGGCCACCATGTTCACCTCGTCGGCGTAGGTGACGGCGATGATCATGTCGGCATCGCCGGCCGCCGCCTTTTCCAGGATGTCGGGGCGCGAGGCATGGCCCACCAGGCCCTGCACGTCCAGGCTGTCACTGACCCGGCGGATCAGGTCCGGCGACTGGTCGATGACCGTCACGTCGTTGTTTTCCAGGGCCAGGTGCCGGGCGATGTTGTAGCCGACCTGGCCGGCGCCGCCGATGATCACCTTCATGGTCCGTCTCTCCTATCGACCCACCCGTTGCGCCTTTTCGTCGCCGTGCATGCCCAGGGACTTGAGCTTGCGGTGCAGCGCCGAGCGTTCCATGCCCACGAAGGCCGCGGTGCGCGAGATGTTGCCGCCGAACCGCGACATCTGGGCCGTCAGGTATTCCCGCTCGAACACCTCGCGGGCGTCGCGCAGCGGCAGGCCCAGCATTTCCGCCGCCTTGTCGCCGCCCAGGGTGGCCGGCGCGACGCCGGCCAGCTCGGCCGGCAGCATGTCGGCGCGGATCACGTCGTCGGGCCCGCCGGGGGCCATGATCAGCAGGCGTTCCACCACATTGCGCAGCTCGCGCACGTTGCCGGGCCAGTCATAGCCCTGCA